>SIBJ01000085.1 GCA_009695195.1 Pedosphaera sp. | reverse complement strand
TCGGACAGCATTCCAATGTGCCCCAAAAACTGTCCGACCTCAGCCCGGAACACTGTCCGATATGAATCGGAACGGTGTCCGGCAGAAATTGGAACGCTGTCCGACAGAAATCGGAATCACTGTCCGACAGCCCCCGGAATACGCACGAATCCGAATCAGACCGAATCCATTCGTGATAATCGGTGAAATTCGTGTCAGCTCAGATCAGCCCCAACATCCGCAGGCCCTGGCGCAGAGTGAGTCGTTCGTCGGAATTGAACTCCAAAAGCCAGGCGGTGGCGCGGCCCATGGTCGTGAGTCCCCGGATTCGCAGTCCGTCCCAGGCAAAGTGCCGTGTCCAGGCATCGCGCCGGGGATTGAAGAGTCGCACCACTCGATTGGTGTCTGGGTCCACGCCGGACAGGTTCGTGCCTTTCCGTTCGTTGCACCGGGCACAGGCCCAAGCCAGATTGTTGAGCGAGCTTGGCCCTCCGTGACGCCGCGCGCGAATGTGCTCGAGATGGAAACGCATCAGGTGTGGCACCAAGTCCGGCAACCGGCAGTATTCGCTCCGGGCAGCGGCGCGTTTGCGAACGGCCAGGCGCAGGGTTGCGCTCATGCGCTTACTCGGCGGGGATTGGCAATCGCAGCTTCCGACGGGCCCGCAACTGGACGAGCGCGAGCATTTCGGAAGTGTTGATGTAGGACTGGTATTCGGAGCGTTCGCGAGGCGTCAACTCACCTTCGTTCGCCTTCTCTGCCAGCCGATCCACCCGGGCGGTGAGCTTCGGACTCAATCGCAGCTTTGCCAAAGCAACGAGCGTCGGAGCGTCGAAGCACTCCGCCGCCAGATCAAGCATCTTGTCGGCGAGGGATGAAGTCGTAACCGTGCGTTTCATGGAGCGTAGCTTAGTGCGTTTGACAACTGCTTGCCACCAATAAAATGGAGACTTCGACACTTCACCCCGTCCCTCTTTCCATGAACCGCCGGGAACATCCAACATCCAACATCCAACGCCGAACATCCAGAGAACGCCCGAAATTCTGCTCCCTCCGACATTCGAGGTTGGATGTTGAATGTTGAGTGTTGGATGTTTTCCACCGGTTCAAGCGCGCGCACGACCGCCTTGTCCTTCGAGCTGTGGCTGAGGAAGACGTCGTGGGTGAAATCGTCGGGCATTGTTTCCTCCGAATGTTTATTGCCGGATCCGTACCCGATGGACTTCAACCAGGAAGAGCTTGCCGTGGTAAAACTCCTGAGCCGGGTGGCCGTCGAGGAACGCGGCCAGACGTTCCATGAGTTGCGGAATAATCTCCGGGTGGTTGTGCAATTGAATGGCCACAATGCCGAGGAAGTTGGCTGGCGGATAAGCCACGATGTCGGCGAAATCGCCGTTGAGCGAAACGAGCACGGCACCCATTTCCTGCGCTTTGGCGATGACTCCGGGATCGAGCGAGCGAATGGGAAGGACTTCGCGCAGCAAGGTGACTTGATGTCCGTGCCGCCGCAGCGTGTCGGCGATTTCCGCCGGCACGCATTGGTCGCTGAAGAAGCGCAGGCTCATGCCGGCGCGGCTTCAAATTCGGCGAGTTCGCGGGCGTAGTCCAGGCAGGCTGCAACGTCAGCGGCGGTGAGATCAGGAAACTCCCGCCGGATGGTTGCGGCGTCGCGGTCGGCCGCCAGGTAGCCCAAGATGAGGGCCACCGGGATGCGGGTGCCTTTGACGCATGGTTTGCCGCGCAAAATCTGCGGGTCACTGAGAATGTGTTCTCGCCAGTTCATGTTTGAATTATGCCATCGTCTTGAATGAAGGCGAGTCCTTTACTCACCGGACGGATTTCCCAGACATCGAGCCACCCGCGCAGCCCGTCCGCCCGCAACAAGCGAAGACTTCGACACCTCACCCCGGCCCTCTTTCCATAAACCGCCGGGAACATCCAACATCCAACGCCGAACATCCAGAGAACGGACGAAGTTCTGCTCCCTCCGACATTCGATGTTGGATGTTGGATGTTGAGTGTTGGATGTTTTCCACCGGTTCAAGCGTGCGCACGACCGCCTTGTTCTTCGCGCTGTGGCTGAGGAAGACATCGTGGGTGAAATCGTCGGGCAAAAGTGGAATAATCGCCCGCAGATTTCGCAGAGGGACACAGATTGAGCAAGCCGGAAAATTTATCTGCGCAAATCTGTGGAATCTGCGGGAGATGAATTCAGCTCATTCTGTCTTCCCTCGGTTTCAAATCGCGAATCGGGATTGAGTAACCAGTGCCTTGCTCATACCGTCTCGTCCCAGATGAAAGTCCTCACCACCCTCGCCGGGATTCTGGCCGTGTCTTTGGCCGCGCACGCCGCCAACAAACCCAACCTCATTTTCATTCTGGCCGATGATCTCGGCTACACGGATGTCGCCTGCTTCGGCAGCAAGTATTACGAGACGCCGAACATTGACCGGCTGGCGAAGCAGGGGATGCGCTTCACGGACGGTTATACGTGCGGCCCGAATTGCCAGCCCACGCGCGCGGCGTTGATGAGCGGTCAATACATGCCGCGCACGGGAGTTTACACGGTCGGTAGCATTGACCGGTTCGACTGGCAAAGCCGCCCGTTGCAACCGGTGGACAACGTCACGAGTCTGCCGCTGGAAAAAATCACGATCGCCAACGCGCTGAAAAAAGCCGGCTACGCGACGGGCATGTTCGGCAAGTGGCATCTGGGCAATGACGCCGCGCATCATCCGTCCAAACGCGGCTTTGACGAGGCGATTGAAAGTGCCGGCCTGCATTTCGATTTCGTCACCGACCCGAAAGCGGATTATCCCGAAGGCCAGTATCTCGCGGACTTCCTGACGGACAAAGCTGTGGATTTCGTCCGTCGGCACAAGGACGAACCGTTCTTTCTTTATCTTCCGCATTTTGGCGTTCACTCCCCGCATCAAGCGAAGGAGGAACTCATCGCGAAGTTCAAAGACAAGCCGTCGGCCGGCGGTCATCACAGCCCCGCTTACGCCGCGATGATCGCCAGCGTGGACGAAAGCGTGGGACGCATCGTCGCGTTGCTGGATGAATTAAAACTCGCGGACAACACGCTGGTGATTTTCGCCAGCGACAACGGCGGCGTCGGGGGCTACGACCGCGAAGGCATCCGGCAGGCGCAAGGCATCACGGACAACGCGCCTTTGCGCGGCGGCAAAGGGATGCTTTACGAAGGCGGCACGCGCGTGCCGTTCATTTTCCGCTGGCCCGGAAAGGTTCGGAGCGGCACTACCTGCCACGAGCCGATCATCAGCGTGGACCTGTATCCCACGTTCCTGGAAATCGCCGGCGCGCAGCCGCCCGCAAATTATCCGCTCGATGGGAAGAGCTTCGTGAAACTTTTGACCGGCGATGGCACGGGGACGCTCCAGCGCGACGCGATCTACTGGCATTTCCCCGGCTATCTCGGCGCGGGCGCGGGTTCGTGGCGCATGACGCCCGCTGGAGCGATCCGCGCGGGTGATTGGAAGCTCATCGAGTTCTTCGAGGACCACCGGCTCGAACTTTATAACCTCCGCGACGACCTCAGCCAGACCAACGATCTCGCCACCAAACTTCCCGATCGCACAAAGGAGTTGCACGGAAAACTCCTCGCCTGGCGCAAGGAACTCAACGCCCCCATGCCGACGAAAAATATCCCCTCCACCCAACCCGGCGTCAGTAAGAAGAAGAAAAACAAAAAAGCCAGCGCCGATTAGACGCGCGGAAAAAAAGCAGAAAGCTGAAAACTGAAATTTGCGCTCCTCCGTTTCAGCTTTCAACTTTCAGCTTTTCCCTCCCCGTCTTCCGGCTTCCCTTTGCGGTGGGCAAACCAGCCGTGCGCGAGCTTCCAGCCGGAGCGCGTCAGCAGAATCAAGATCGCCGGCAAGACCGTCAGCGCCGCCAACATGCACGTCGCGGTGCCCAACGCCATCAGTTTGCCGAGGCTGGCGATGCCTTGATGTTTGGCGAGCATCAGGCTGCCGAAGCCCGCGATGGTCGTCAGCGCCGAAACCAGCACGGCCTTGCCGGTGCTCTTGGCGAGGATGGTCGGATGTTTCTCCTCGGTGAACCGGTTGAGGATGTGAATGCCGTTGGTGACGCCGATGCCGATCAGCAGAGTGATTGAAATGATATTGCACGGGTTGAACGTCAGCCCGAACTTCACCATCAGGCCGAGCATCCAGCAGGTGCCGACCACGACCGGCATCAGGATCAAGAGCACGCCCGCCACGTTGCGGAAATGGAGCAGCAACATGAACGTGATGGCCGCCAGCGCATAGGCGGCGGATTTCTGGAAGTTCTTCATGAGCATGTTCGTGTATTCGTAAAACTGCACGGGCGAACCGGTGACGGCCGGATCAACGCTTCGCAAGTCCTGGACGAAAATCTCCTGATTTCTCCGCTCCCAGATGTCGCTCTTGGGATAGACCTGAAGAAGATATTTACCGGTGCTCCCGATGAACCGCGACTGCAATCCCGCCGGCAAGTCTTGCGGCCGCAGCGGCTCCCGCGCGTCCTGGTTCTTCAGCGCGGTGATCGTGTTTTCCAGATCGCCAAACAGCGCCTGCTGGAACAGCGTCAACTTCGCGGCGACGGATTCAGGCGACGGGCCGGTCAGCTTCGCGTGCAATTGCGTGAGCGAGTCGCGCAGCGCGTTGACCTGGTAACGCAAATCGTCATGACTCGCATCCCTCAAAACGTACGCCGCGCCCCGGAGCGTCTGGCCGAACGCGTCCACCGTTTGGGTCCAGACCGCGAGGTCGAGCGATGTGATGTCCATCGGCCGGAAGCGGATGGCCGCAGTTTCGGTTTTGATCTGCCGCACGAGATCGAGTTTGCCTTGTTGGTCTTCCGAAATCAGCGACGCCACAGAATCCACCGAGGCCACGGAGCGGAGCCGCCGGATGCGTTGTTCCAACGCCAGCGCTTCGGGCAGTGAATTGGCGATCACCGCGCACGAGAGCAGCGAGCGCGGCGACGAGCGCAGGAGTTTCTGTTCATAAACGACCGCGGGCAGACGCTCGCTTTGCAAGTTGAGCAGGTTGTAGTCGAATGAAATCTTGCGCAGTTGCAGCAATGCCATCACCGTCAGCAGCACCCCGAGGGTGACCATCGTCACGGGCCGCCGCAGCCAGAGTTGCTCGATTCTTTCCCGGCGGAGCGTTTTGGTTTTGATCACCGCCGGCTTGCCGGTCTCGCCTTCACGGCTGCTCAGTAACATGGCCGGGAGCATCGTCATCATCGGTACGAGACAGACCAGCAGGCCGCCGCCGGAGATGATGCCCATTTCGCGAATACCTTTGAAGCCCGTCAGCATCATCGCCAGAAACGCCACGGCGATGGTGAAGCCGCTCGTGCAAATGCCTGTGCCCGTGGCCACCAGCGCCCGGTCCAGCGCCATCCGTTCCGAGCGGCCCCGGCGCAATTCCTCCTCGAAGCGCGTGATGAGATGAACACCGAAATCAATCGCCAGCCCGATCAGGATCGGCACGAAGGTGATGGTCAGAATATTCAGGTGCCCCACCACGAGCGTCGCGAATCCCGCCGTGTAACCGAGGCCCACCACCAGGCAGGCGGTGGCTTTCAGTGGCCGGCCGATCTCGCGGTAGCCAACAACAAATATTAACGACACGATCACGAGCGCGACCACCGAAGCCAGGGTCGTGTCCGTCAGGGCCTGCTCCATTTCATCGAGGCGCAACACCGGCTCGCCGGTGAGGCCCGCGTTCACGCCCGGCACCTCGGCCTGCGTTTCGCGCAACAGTTCGCGCAGCCGGCCGATGGCCGGCCCTTCAGACTTTTCCTCCCACGCTGAACAGGTGATCAGATAAAACCGGCCCGCCGCGAAATTGAGATACTCGCTGGCATTGGTTTGCGCCCCGCCGGCGAACAAGGTCGTGATCCCCGGCGACGGCGGTATGCCCGGATGCTCCAGACTCGCGGCGGCTTGATCCACGATGCGTTTCAGCGCGGGCAACGACTTGATCAGCGGCTGGCCGTTGACTTCCTCCGGCTTCACCGCGCGGATCTGCGCGTTCACCTCGGTGAAGAGCGAGTTCAGATTGTTCACCTCGGAAAACTTCCGGACCAGCGGGCCGTAATCCCGCAGCGCCCGGTGCATCTGCGCGAGCCGCTCCGGGGGCAGAAACAACAGCGCCTTCGGGCCCATGGTCTGGAGATCGCCCTTGAAGAAAATGTCCTTGAACAGGTTGGTCTCCGTCATCATCCGGGCCGCGAGCCGTTCGACGAACTGTCGGTTCTTTTCCACGTCGTCGCTTTCGATCAGCGTGACCAGGTCCTCCTGCAACCGAAACTCCTCCCGGTATTCCAGCCAGTGACGGCGATAACTCTCCTCCGCCGAAACCAGATCGTTTTTACTGGTCTTGAATTCCAGAAACCGCGCGGCGAACACAACGCACACGCCGAAGAGCACGAGTTGGGGCCAGACAAACCAGCCCCGATGGCGATGGATGAAATCCGCCAGGTGATGCAACAACCGCTCAACCGGATGCATTTTGGGAACGAGCATTATGATTACTTCCCGGCGTCAAGTCTCGCGGGGAAATGTATCCGGTCGCAGACTACTCAAAGCGACTTGATCTCGCAACGGTTCCTATCGCGCGCCGGCGCAACGGCGGGTGCGATTAAAGGCGGGTGAGGGTGAGCGGGTGCTGGCGGTATTTTTGGACTGCGGTGGCAAGTCGGACGCGACACCGCTTTCGAGCGAACGGGGCGAGTTGCTCATTTCCATCGCCGTCGTCGGTGCCAAAGCGGTGTCGCGTCCGACTTGCCACCGCAGTCCATAATGCCCTCACCCGTTTTTAATCACACCCGGCGCGGCTGTGCGTGGCGTTCGGAAATCACTTGGCCCGCGGCGACAATTCGAGCGCCGCCTTGTTCGCTTCCAAACTGACGCCGCCGCCGGGCGGCGCGGTGGCGGAAAGTTTTTCTTCGCGTAACCAACTCAGCACTGAAGGAACCAGCTCATCGAAATAATACGGCAGCGCCTCGTGCGTGGCGTCCGGCACCACGAGCAGTTCGCTGCCGCGCGCCGCCGTCTCAAACAATTCCCGCACGTCCGCCACCGGCGCAATCCGATCCTTCGCCCCGGCCACGAACAACGCGACCGGTGGATTGCGTGCCAGTACCGCTGCGGGATCAAGCTCGTCGCGCTCCACCTTCAAGACCGACGGCAACTCCCGCAGCCCGGCCCGGAGCAGGCCGCGCGGCATCCAGTTGGCGTAATCGTGGCAGATGTTCACCACCGCGTTCGACAAATGCGCGTACGGCGCGATCGCCACCACGCTGCCCACGCGCGGCTCGGCGATCTTCCAGCGCAACGCCAGCGCCGCGCCGTAGGAATCGCCGAGGACCGGCACCGGCTCGATGAGTTGCCCTTCGCGCGCGAGTTGGTCCAGCAACTGGCTCAAGTCCCGCGCCTCCTGCACGCCGAAATAAATCCGCCGCCCCGTGGACTTGCCGTGCCCGCGCAAATCCAGCAGCACACAGCGCCACCCCGCCTGCGCCAGCCGCAACGCCCACGGCGCCGTCGCGAACTGCCCCACGCCGTAGCCATGCAACAAAATCACCGTCCCGTGCGGCGACGCCGTCCACGCATTCGTCACGCCCGGAACCACCGCGCGAAAAGTAAACCGCGAACGCGTGCGCCCGCCTTGCTGCCAGTTCGTGGACGTGCTGCCGCATTGAAAATCCGCCGGCTCGACGATGCGATAGCGCAATTGCGCCGCCGGCGGTCCGACGGCCACGAAGTGCGCGGGGAAATTGGTGAGAAACTTGTCGGCGAACGCCAGCTCAACCCGGGGCACGGGGGCGAGCCATTGCGGGTACGAGTTCGGCGCCTGCGCCATCCGCCGCGCCATGAAACTGCCGCACCCCGTCGTTCCGAGAACCAGCAGCAAGGCCAGGACAAAAAACTTTGTTCGCATGGACGCGGTTGATTAACCGGTTCTCCGCCGCTCGCCAACATATTTATCCCGGAGTCATCTCGCCGACCAAAGAATCGCCTCCGATCAGCGGAGGAATTATCGTCTGAACAATCGCGGAATTTGCCGCGAAGCGTCCTGGAGTGCGGTGGGTGAGGGGTGAGGGGCACACACCGCTTTGAGAGTGGAACGAAACATCGAACATCCAACATCCAACACCGGACGGCTGCTCCAGTCCGAAAGCGGTGTCAGCCCCGTTCCCCGCCAGCCACCGCACTCCACGACGCTTCGCGACCTCGGACACCAAACTCCATTCCACCGCGCCCATCTCTTCTTCCGCAGGAAATGTTGGCCGTGGAATTAGCCGCACGGCGATTTCGCCGGTGCCCCTGGGAATTTCTCCGTCTCCGCGATATGAAGAACTGGCCGGCCAATGCGAATCATGGAGCAGCAAATCCCGCGAGGATCACCGCGTTCGGAGTACGCTCGGGCGCGTTGATGAAGATGATCGGCGGTAGGAGTTCCACCGGATACGGTTCGCGAACGGGGTAGAGCGGTCGCTTCTTTTCGGGCAACGGCCGGGGCGGGTGGGAGACCGGCGGGCGCGTTGGTTCGGGTTGGGACGGCGCGACGGATTGCAGAACGGCGGTTTGGCTGCCCGGGACAGGTCGGCCATACTCCGACGATATGCCTCCGTGGGAATTCTCTGCGCGTTGTGCATCGCCCGGCGGCGCGGGCACAGGTGTGTTGGCAAGCCCTTTGTCCGCTGCACTCGCAGCGTCTGCACTCGCAGCGTCGCTGCTGACAACCCAGGTCAACGCTTCCGATGCGGGTTCGCTCACGATGGTAAACTGCCGCTGGCCCGAGATCAGTTCGCGGTCGTGCTGCAACATCGTGTTGACAATCTGGCTGGAGACGCCGAGGTCGCTCAGGTAAATGATCTGGTCCGCGCCGAGACTGAACACGCCCGCGTTTTCAATGAACGTGAGCACGACGCTGTCTTCAATGCCGGACTCCGCCAGCTTCACGATCTCGCTGGTCCACGGCGAAAGCCGGAGTTTCGGCGGCAAGGGTCGCTTTCCACTCGCGGCGTTTTCAGCCGTAACACCGGTCGGCGGCGTGAACGTTATGACCGGGGCGGTATCGGATGCGGGGGAAGGGGGGCGGTTGGTTTCGCTCTGTGCCAGACCCTCCGACAATCCAGCCATTGCCAGGACAAGGCTCAGAAACAAAGTGAATGACACCGGCGTTTTCATAGCGTGCGCGCAGTTACTTGACTATCTTGCTCCGTCACGTTGCGTCAGAAAAATTGACTCCTGCCCGGCTCGCAATATTCAACGACCGATGGCCCGGCCCCGTTTACTCGGCAGAATTCCTGACCCGTTTGGCCTGGGGTTTGTCGCCCTTGAAATTCGCCGCGCCCGGCTTTCCCGCAGCTTCGAGGTAGGCGATCAAATCGAGTATCTCCTCCGCGTCCAGATTGTTCAACAGCCCCGCCGGCATCGCAGAGATTTTTGACGGCTCGCGCTTGGCGATCTCCGCGATGGGGATTTCCACCGTCACTTCCGGCGCCAGCATGTTCGGCAGAACGATGATGCGCTCGGCGTTCTCGTCCGTGATGCGACCGCTCACGTCGTCGCCGTCCTTTTTCACGATGATGGAATTCTGGAATTGATCGGAGATGACCTTCGAGGGTTCGAGCAGGGATTCAAGGATGTCGCGGCGCGAATATTTGCTGCTAACGCCAGTGAGCTCCGGGCCGACCGAGCCACCTTCGTTGCCGAACTTGTGGCAGGCGATGCATTGCGTGTCGTTGAAGGCCGCCTTGCCGCTTTTGAAATCGCGTCCCTTCGCCACGGTGTCGAGCAGCGGCGCGATATCCGCGACGGTCCACTCCTTGACGAACTTCCGTTCCATCGTCGGCTTCCACGCGGGCGCGTCAATCCGCTCTTCGAGCAACGGGCGCAGCGCCGTCCGATCCGTGGTCGTCAACTTCGCGACGGCGTCCTTGCGGATGTTGATGAGATATTTGGTGAAGCTCGAGCCGTCGCCGTAATCGCGGCCCACGTCCTTGAACCATTGCACGAGTTGGGGCGGATGCGTCTTGCTGGCGCGGGTCTGGTTCGTCCAGATGTTGTAGGGCGCGCCGGCGGGATAGGTCACTTCGCCTTTGCCCGCCTGTTTGATCTGCGTGAACCAGTTGAAATATTTTTGCCGCTGCGCCAGCGTCCAGCCGGACTTCACGTTGCGGAGTTGGAAGATGTAATGAATCTGTTCCTCCTGCGTCTGCGCGCGGTCGAGCAGGCCGAGCGTCTTCGTCACGACATCCGGCCCGTCGAGAAAGACGAGCAACTGCGACAACTCGTGATTGAAGCGCTCGTTCGTCGAGGGATAAACTTCATCGAGCCGCCCGGCGATGAGTCGGGCGAGCGTCGGCTCAGGTTTGCCCTGGCGCGCGCAGCTCAATTCGATGACGCGCAACTTTTCCAACTTTTGATCGTCCGTCAGCATTTCGTGCGTGAACTTGCCCAGCGCGAGCAGCAATTCATTCTGGGTTTCGCGCCCGCCGCAACGCGCCAGTGCCAGCAGCGCCGTCAATCCGGCCTGCGGGTTTGCCTCGGCCAGCGCGCGGGATTTCCAGAGCGCCACATCCTGGCTTTCGATGGCGATGCGCGCCGCGTGACGGATGAAACGATCCGGACTGTCCAGGTGCGGCCACGCGATACCGATGGCGACGGGATTCTTCTTCCCGTGATACGCTTCGAGCTGGTGGCGGAGTGTGCGCGCTTCGCGGGCGGCACGATCCACGGATTTGAGCGCGGCGCGGGATGCGGCGGATTCCGTCGGAGATTTTTTTTCGCCGCCGGCATATGTCACGCGGTACAAACCCGACTGCGTTCCCCGGCCGCCGGTGATGAAATACATCGCGCCGTCCTTGCCGAATTCGAGGTCGCTCACGTTGAGCGGTTTCCCTTTGACGAAGTTTTCGAAGTTGCCGGCGTAGCTCGCGCCGCGCGGCGCGAGGTGAACGGCGACGATGCGGCCGTAAGACCAGTCCATCGCGAACAGCGCCTTGCGATATTTCTCCGGGAATTTGCTTTTGGTTCCGAACTTCACGCCCGTGGGCGAGCCGAGACCGATGTTCACGGTGGCCGGTAGCGTGTCGGCGTAATACTCCGGCTCGTTCGAGGAGCCCGAGCGCCAGCCGTATTCGCCGCCCGTGACGCAATGAATAATCCGCGTCGGCCGATACCATGGCAGACCCCAATCCCATTCCATGTCGCTGTCGAACGTGAACATCTCGCCGTCCGCGTTGAAATCGAAATCGTAGCTGTTGCGGAAGCCGGCGAGCATCAGCTCCCATTTCTTCCCCGCGGGATCCGTGCGGACCACGTAACCGCCCGGCGCGAGGATGCCGACGGCGTGGCCGTTCGCATCCCACTGGCGCGGCAGAAAAAGGTCTTCGCCGTAATTCCGATGCGGCGAATCCTTCGTGACGCCGTCGGGAACTTTCGTGTGGTTGCCATTCATCACGTACATCATTCCGTCCGGTCCTTCGACGACGGCGTGATAACCGTGCTCGCCTTCGCCGCCGATTTTTTTCAGAAAGTGGACTTCGTTCGTCTCGAAGCGGTCGTTGTGGTTCGCATCAATCAAACGGTAAAGTCCCGTGCCGTTCGGCCCGTGGCCGTTGACGTAAAGGCTGTCGTGCGCGTAGCACAAACCCATTGCCTGATGCACGGGCGCGCGGATCGGCTCGATGCTTTTCACCTTGCCGTCGCGCGCGAGCGTCACGCGGAGCAACGGCTGATCGTCGCGTTGTGGCGAGATGATGAGCCGGCCTTTGTTATCCGTCGTCATGCAGATCCAAGAGCCTTCGCCCGCTTCCGCCGAACGCAACAACTCGACTTTGAAACCCGGCAGCACCGTCAGTTGATCCGCAGCGGTCGCGCGTGGTGCCTTGAACACGTCGCCCCACACGTCGCCGCCGGTTTTTTTGACATCCTGCGCGCCCACCCAGCCGGCGGTTGGCGACCAGCCCGCGTCCTGCCACTTGGTTGGCTCCGGTTCCATGCCGCTCAACCAACTCTCGTCGCTGACGAGGGTGGTTACTTTATTGCGCGGCTGGTTGATTTCCAGCCGCAGGATGAACCCGGCGGGGCCGCCGTCGTTGGTGCCGCGCACCGTCAGCACGTTCACGCCCTGGCGAATTTGCGCCTTCACATCGGCCGAGGCTGCCTTCTCGTAACTGCGGGCCGTGAGCACCAGCGCCTCATTCAGAAACACCTCGGCGGAGTTGTCGGCCGCCGCCGCCAGCACGGCATTGCGCATTCCGCCCGAGAATTCAAACTCCTTGCGAAAAAGCCGGACCTCACCATTGGTGGCGGCCTGGCCGTTGTTGGGGTGCCAGATCCACTTTGGGGCAGGCGCGGCGCTGGCGAGCAGTTCACTCAGGCAGCAGGTCAACAGCAGGCAGGGGCGGAATAGTATTTTCATTGATGATCGCGAATCGGAATTGGAACGAATGACGGACGCGCCGTCAAAGAGATTCAAAAAATTTCTTGCGCACCCGGCGGCGGACTTGCGGGGTCATCGGGTTTGCGCTAACCAAAGCCGGTGAACGCCGATCACTTCGCCGACGCAACGCTGGTTGTTCTCGGACATGGCACGACGCAAAACGATGGGTCGGCCGCTCCCGTCTTTCAGCACGCAGCGGAACTCCGCCGCCGCCGGATTTTTGGCGACGTGCGCGAGGCATTCTGGAAACAAGACCCGCAAGTGAAACCGGTTTTGCTCGAAATCAAAACGCCGCGCGCCTTCATCGTCCCGCTCTTCATCAGCGAGGGCTACTTCGCCGCCGAAGTCATCCCGCGCGAACTTGGCTTTTCTGAAAACCGAATACTGAACACTGAACACGCGCGACTCTTTTACTGCGCGGCCATCGGCACGCACGACTTGATGACTGGTGTGATCCTCGCCCGTGCCCGCGAGGTCGTGGAGAAATTCCCGTTCCCCCGCGCGCCCAAGCCGGCGGACATCACGCTCGTCATCGCCGGCCACGGCACGGAGCGAAACGCGAATTCGCGCGACTCCATCGAGCGTCAGGTCGAATTGATCCGCGCGCAAAATGTTTATGCCGCCGTCCACGCCGTGTTCCTGGACGAGGAGCCGCGCATCCCCGCCTGCTTTGCGCTCGCGCCGACGCGCAATCTCGTTGTCGTGCCGTTCTTCATCAGCGACGGCTTGCACACGCAGGAGGACATTCCCATCCTGCTGGGCGAACCGGAACGAATCGTGAAACAACGCCTTGCCGCCGGCCAGCCGACGTGGCGCAATCCCACTGAGCGAAACGATAAACTCGTCTGGTATTCGCCCGCCGTCGGCACCGCGCCGGAAGTGGCGGAGGTGATTTTGGAACGCGTGCGTGAATCAAGTCGGAGTCGAGGTGACGAGACTCAGACTTGATTAGAGACTCCTCACATCGTCTCCTATAACAAATGACAACCAAACTCCGTTGGGGAATCCTGGGCGCGGCCAACATCGCGCGGAAAAACTGGCAGGCGATTTTTCACTCCGGCAACTCGGTTCTCACCGCCGTCGCCAGCCGCGACGTCGCGAAGAGCCGGCAGTTCATTCGCAATTGCCAGAGCCAGGTGCCGTTCGAGCGCGAACCGGCGGCGCTCGGCAGTTACGAGGAACTGATCGCGTCGCCGGACGTGGACGCGATTTACCTGCCGCTGCCCACGGCGTTGCGCAAGGAATGGGTGCTGCGCGCCGCCGCCGCCGGGAAACATGTCCTTTGCGAAAAGCCCTGCGCCGTCAGCGCTGAAGACCTGCGCGAGATGCTCGACGCGTGCCGAAAAAATCGCGTGCAGTTCATGGACGGCGTGATGTTCATGCACAGCCATCGCCTCGCGCGACTCCGCGAGACGCTCGACGACAACAAAACCATCGGCCCGGTGCGGCGGATTGTTTCGCAATTCAGTTTCAGCCCGCCGGAAGATTTTTTTCAAACGAACATCCGTGGCAACAGCCGGCTCGAACCGCTCGGTTGTCTCGGTGATCTCGGCTGGTATTGCGTCCGCTTCTCGCTGTGGACGATGAACTGGCAGATGCCCGTCCGGGTCACGGGCCGCATCCTGCGTCAAAGCGCGGCGGACGCGAATTCCGCTGGTGTCCCGATTGAGTTTTCCGGCGAACTGTTTTTCGACGGGGGCGTCAGCGCGAGTTTCTTTTGCTCCTTCGCCGCCAACCAGCAATGGGCAAACGTCAGCGGCACGAACGCTAATCTCCACATCCCCGATTTCGTGTTGCCGTTCACGAATCAGGAACTTGGCTTCGAGGTTCACCAGAACAATTTCACCGCCGTTGGCTGCCAATTCAAAATGGAAGCCAACGAGCGACAAGTTTTGGTGGGCGAACACGGCGGCGCCCCGGCGACCACGCAGGAAGCAAACATGATCCGCAACTTCGCGAACGCCGTCCGTTCCGGCCAACTCAACGAGGACTGGATGGAGCAGGCGTTGAAGACGCAGGAGATCATGGACGCCTGCCTGAAGTCGGCGCGGGATGCCGAGTAATCGGAGCGCCGAGCACCGTCTCGACTCGTTGGTGTTTGGCGAACTGTATCGAGCCGAGGCGGTGCTCGGCGCTCCGGTGAGAAAACAATCTTCCATCCGCCCACTGCCATCACTATCCTCCGCGCCGTGCAGTTTCAGAAAATCACAATCGTTGGCGTGGGTTTGCTCGGCGGCTCGCTCGGGCTGGCGGCAAAACACCGTCGCCTCGCACGCGAAGTCGCCGGCTACGTTCGTCGCGAGGCGAGCGTGAAGGATTGCCTCAAGGCCGGCGCGGTGGATTACGCCACCACAGATTTGCTCGCCGCCGTCTCGAATGCTGACCTGATTATTCTTTGCACCCCGCTGGCGCAAATGCGCTTGCTCGTGAAGCAAATGATGCCCGCGCTGAAGCGTGGCGCCATCGTCACCGACGTGGGCAGCGCGAAGGCGGGTGTGGTGAAGGATTTGGAAAGTCTCGTCGCAAAATCAGGCGCACATTTCGTCGGCAGCCATCCGATGGCCGGCGCGGAGAAGACCGGTGTGGGTTCGGCGCGAGCGGACTTGTTCGAGTGCGCGATGTGCGTCGTGACGCCGACCAAGCGAACGAACCGGGCAGCCCTGCGCAACGTGGAAAAGTTTTGGCAGAACGTCGGTTGTCGCCTGCTACGCCTCACGCCGGAAGCGCACGATGCGCTGGTGAGTCGTTCGAGTCATTTGCCGCATCTGGTCGCGGCCGCGCTCGCCGCGACGGTGCTCGATCCGCGACGCCCGAAGGAGCAGGCGGCCCTGTGCGCCAACGGATTTCGCGACACCACGCGCGTCGCCTCCGGCTCGCCGGAGATGTGGCGGGACATCGCGCTGGCGAACCGCGCGCAACTTCGCGTGGCGTTGGACGAATTCGTCCGTGAACTGCAAGCCGTGCAGGCGCTGCTGCGGGGGCGGACGCCGCAGTTGAAATTCCGTTCCACCGACGCGGCAGCGCTTCAGGAATTTTTTGCAACTGCCAAGGCGCGGCGTGATAGTTGGCGGGCCGGGTGTGTTTCATCTTCGCCGGAATGAAAGCTCCAAACACCAACATCCAAGCTCCAGAGAAGCACCAAGCTCCAAAAATCAAATGGGCTTTCGTGCTGGGTACTTGGAATTTAAGATTTGAAGTTTCTCTGGAGCTTGGAGCTTGGAATTTGGAGCTTTAATGCCGCTGCCCGATCTCATCGAAATCGTTCCGCTCGATAAACCAGTGCGCGCCGAGATCACCGTGCCCGGCTCGAAGAGCATCACGAATCGCGCGCTCATCCTCGCGGCGCTGGCGGACGGAGAAGTCGCACTGACCGGCGCGCTGTGGAGCGAGGACACGCAGGTGATGACGGAGGCATTGGTGAAGCTGGGGTTCGAAATCAAAGTCGACCCTGACCCGGAGGAGTTCTGCAATCGCCGTATCACGGTGCGCGGACAGGGAGGAAAAATTCTCCCGCCGGGCGGGACGGGCACACCGGAGAGACCGTTGGAACTTTTCGTCGGCAATGCCGGAACGGTGGCGCGATTTCTGGCGGCGATGGTTTGTCTTGGGAACGGCGTGTATCGCCTGAGCGGTGTGCAGCGAATGCACGAACGTCCGCAAGCGGCATTGTTCAAGGCGCTGCGAGAGCTTGGCTATCGGGTGGATTCGGCGAATGACAAATTACCGGCCAGCTTTCATGGTGCTGAACCTCTTCCGCGTCGAACTCAAACGATCTTTCCAAAATATAAGGATTTGCTAACTGACCCTTTTGGGAGCGATGTCGGTCGGAAGTGCGCAATCTCCATCGAGCAAAGCTCGCAATTCGCCTCCGCTCTGCTGCTTTGTGCAAAAGTCGGTGGATGGAAAATCAGCGTGGTGGGTGAAGATGCCGAAGAATCGCCTTACGTTGCGATGACCACGAAACTGATTGAAGCATTTCCGAACGGTGGCGGACGATTTCAAATTGAACCTGACGCATCAAGCGGAAGTTATTTTTTGGCCGCTGGAGGATTTGGCGAAACACCCGAGCACTTGGAGTTCTCGGAAGAATATGGCACGGAAGTAAGGACGATTCGGTATAGCAATGTTTCGATTGTCAACTGGCCGGCGACAGGTTGGCAGGTTGATGAACGCTTTCCAGGATTTCTTGCGATGCCGGGGGTTTTTCATGAGTGTCTGGAATTCGAAGCAAGTGGGCGGGCATTCGATCAGAAGGCGATTGCCGAAAGTGTCCGCAACCCTAAACAAATTGTTTCACGCGCTTCCGATCTTGGCGATAGCATCATGACAGCAATCGTTATTACTACGCTTGATTACAGATGGAACGAGACGCTTCGCTTCACCGACCTTGGCCGCCTTCGTGTCCAAGAGTGCGAACGCGTCGTTGCTCTGCGTACCGAGTTGACCAAATGCGGCGCGAAAGTCATCGAAGAAGGCGATACGTTGACGGTTTATCCCTCGCAACTCCACGGAGCGGAGATTGAAACCTACAACGACCATCGCATGGCGATGTGTTTTGCGATTCTAGGATTGAAAGTGCCGGGGATAAAACTCCAGAATCCCGCCTGCGTGAAGAAGACGTTCCCCAACTTTTTCCAAAAACTCGCCGCGCCGCCGCCGAAAGGTCTGGGCGCGACGATTCTGGACGGGCGGACGGGACGAAAGTTGGAGCTGGATGAATTGTTTGCGGAGTGAGGCGTAGCGGCGGCTCGGCAGAGCGCCGGTCAATGAAGAGACTATTGCTGCGCTCTGCCGAGACGCAGCTACGCGGACAAATTTGAAACGACCCATTGTCATAGCGATAGACGGCACGAGCGCGAGCGGGAAGAGCACGACTTCCAAGATGCTCGCGAAGATGCTCGGCCTCGTTTATGTGGATACCGGCGCGATGTATCGCACGCTGGGCTGGTATTGCCTGCGCAACCGGATTGACGTGACAAACGAAAAGGCCGTGGCCGTCGCGTGCCGCAAATGGAAAACCACGCTCGAATGTGTGGACAAGTGCGTGCGCCTGCTCGTGGACGGCGTGAATCCCGAGAGCGAACTCCGCACGTCCGAAGTGAGCGCGGCCACGTCGCACATCGCCGTCGTGCCGAAGGTGCGCGAGTGGATGAAGAAGAAACAGCGCGAGTGCATCCAGTTCGGCGACCTCGTGATGGAAGGCCGCGACATCGGCACGAATGTTTTTCCGGAGACGGATTTCAAGTATTACCTCGACGCGCATCTGTTGGAACGCGCGCGTCGCCGGGCGGCCGAGGGCGTCATTGAAAATCTCGCCGCGCGTGATCTGCGCGACAGCCAGCGCGCCGCCGCGCCGTTGATGATCGCCCTCGGGGCGCGCGTCATCAACACGTCGAACATGACCATCCCGGACACTTGCACGCTCATCATCAAAGACCTGCGGCACAAGGGCGCGAGGTTGGAATTGACGGCGGAGGCCAGGTGATGTGGAGATTTTAAGTTCCAAATTCCAAGCTCCAAGCTCCAGAGAAATTTCAAGCTCCAAGCTCCAAGCCAGGTGCGGTCAGTCTGATGTTTGGTGTTTCTCTGGTGCTTGGATTTTGGTGCTTGGAGCTTTTCCTGAAGTCCGGGTGGGAACTGGCGCTACCAACCGAGAATGAATCCCTCATATTTTATCGGCTGGAGTCTGTTCCGGTTGTTGTATCGGTTTTATTTTCGCTGGCGGGTTTTTCATCCAGAACGCGTGCCGCTGACCGGCCCGGTCATTCTCGCGTCGAACCATTCCAGCTTTCTCGACCCGCCGCTCGTCGGCGCGGGCTTGAAGCGCGACATCAATTACCTCGCGCGCGAATCGCTGTTCCGCTTTCCCGGCATCGGCGCGTTGTTGCGCTCGTGGAATTCCGTTCCCGTAGATCGCGACGGCGGCGGCGGCGCGTCCGGCTTGCGAGCGATTCTGGATCGGCTGCTTGCCGGCGGCGCGATTGTTTTGTTTCCCGAAGGCACGCGGTCGCGAGATGGAAAACTGCAACCGGCGCGCTCAGGCATCGGGCTGACGGTGATCAAGTCCACCGCGCTTGTCGTGCCGGTGCGGGTGTTCGGAACTTACGAAGCGTTTGGTCGGCATGTGAAGTTTCCGTTGCCACGTCGGGTCGTGGTGAAGTACGGCCAACCGATGCGGTTTGAAACCCTGCGCGCGGAAGCGAAGAACTGTTCCAGAGCGCGGCTTAAGGAAATTTACCAGCAGGTCGCCGACGAAATCATGGCCGAGATCGCGAAGCTGGAGCCGTGCGAGGACAAGGCGACGTTTCCGTGACCTGGCAGCGCCGGACCTTTCATTGGGTGTTTGGGTCCTTGGGTATTTTCCCGGCGGGCACGTAACGAAATACCCAAGTACCCAAACACCCAACTCCCTCACACCTTCGGCTCCCAACCCTTCCGATATTCCCGCCGCCACAGCGCCCGGGTCTTCGGCCCGGACGTGATCTTGCGGGTGGCGGGATCGAAGTCCACGGTTTGGCCGGTGCGCCACGCGATGTTTCCCAGGTGACAGAGCAACGTGGCCTTCTGACCTTCTTCGATGGGCGAGTTGAGTTTTTTTTAGTCGCGAATGGCGTCGGCAAAGTTGGCATTTGTGTTTGCGCGCGGCGATTGAGATGGCGTCAATACTTTTGTCATCCAGCATCCGGCGAAAATCCTTCACGCCCTGCGCCGGGCGGGTTTGTTTGCGCGCGACGGCGGCCAGTCCCTTTTCCAACGCGCGGGCGTCCACGTCGCAGATGTAGGCGATCTCGACGTTGGGCACGCTGAGGTAGCCGGCGATGTGATCCATGCCGCGGTTGTTGCAACCCATGATGCCGACGCGGATATTTTTCGCGGGACTTTCCTGCGCACGCAAAAGGTTGAAGCCGCCGAGCGCAGCGAAGCCGGTGGCGACAGAAGTTTGTTTGAGAAGATGACGGCGGGGGAGGACTGGTTTCATGCGGGCCTGAAAGACCAGTGGTTGAATCGTGGCGAAGAAAACTTCGCGCGCCGCGGCTCAGATGGGTGCGATTAAAGGCGGGTGAGGGTGAGAGGGTGCTGGCGGTATTTTTGGACTGCGGTGGCAAGTCGGACGCGACACCGCTTTCGAGCGAACGGGGCGGGTTGC
>SIBJ01000084.1 GCA_009695195.1 Pedosphaera sp. | reverse complement strand
TACGCGCTCGGTTTCACGGAGGCGGCCGGAAATTTTCAATCGAACAATTTTGCACGCGGCGGCGTCGGCGGCGACGCGGTGCAGGCCGACGCGCAGGACGGCAGCGGGGTCAACAACGCCAACATGTCCACGCCCGGCGACGGCTTCCCGCCCCGGATGCAGATGTTCATTTTCAACTACCCGAATCCCGACCGCGACGGTGACTTCGACGCGGAGATCGTGCTCCACGAGTACACGCACGGCCTGAGCAACCGGCGCGTGGGCGGCGGCGTGGGGTTGAGCGCGTCGCAATCGCGCGGCATGGGCGAGGGCTGGTCGGATTTTTACGCGCTCGCGCTGTTGAGCGAGCCGGGCGACGCGGTGAGCGGCAACTATGCGATGGGCGGCTACGCCACGTTCCAGTTCATCTATACCAACTATCTCAACAATTATTATTTCGGCATCCGCCGCTATCCCTACGCGACCGACCTGACAAAAAATCCGCTCACGTTCAAGGACATTGATCCGCCGCAGGCCAGCGCGCACGCGGGCGTGCCGCTGAGTCCGCTGTTCACGCCCTTCAGCGCGTCGAGCGCCGATGAAGTCCACAGCCAGGGCGAAGTCTGGTGCGCGACGTTGTGGGAGGCGCGCGCGAATTTCGTCAACACCTACGGCGGCAGCAACGGCAACTGGCTGTTCCTTCAACTCGTCACCGACGGCCTGAACCTCGCGCCCGCGAATCCAAATTTCCTCGAAGCGCGCGACGCCATCGTGCTCGCGGATCAGGTGGCGCAAGCCGGCGCGAATTCCAACCTGCTCTGGACCGCGTTCGCCAAGCGCGGTCTCGGCTTCAGCGCGTATTCGCCGGGCAGCGACACGACGGCGGAATTGATCGAGGCCTTCGATCTGCCAAACGATCTGCGCGTGACGCCGCCGACGGGCTTTGTCGCGCGCGGGCCGTTGGGCGGTCCGTTCACGAACACGCTTTCACTGACCCTCTCGAACAGCAGCCCCGGCGCGCTGAACTGGAGTCTCGCGAACACTTCCGCGTGGCTCGTGGTCACGCCCGCGTCCGGCACGCTCGCCGGCGGCGCGGCGACCACCGTCACGGCGGAAGTCGGCCCGGCGGCGTTGTCGCTGGCCTCGGGGATTTATCCCGCGCCGCTGCAATTCACGAACCTCACCAGCGGCGGCGGCCCGGTGCGGCAGTTCACGCTCCTGAACGGCCCGCCACATTATTTCACCGAGGGCCTCGATGGTTTCGCCGCGAACGATCTCTCGTTCACGACGTTCAACTTCACCGCCGATGGCAGCGCAAACTTTTACGCCATGTGTCACGAGAACGCCGTCGCGTATCCCACCGATCCCGCCGGCGGCACGACGCTCGCGCTCACCGACGACTCGTTCGCGCAGATCACGCTCTCGGGCACGAACACCATCGCGCTCTTCGGCCAGCGCACGAACCGCTTCTTCATCGGCAGCAACGGCTACCTCACGCTCCACAGCGGCGACACGGCGTATCTGCCGTATTACCCGAACCACTTCAACCGCGTGCGCGTCTCGGGCCTGTTCAAGGATTTGCTGCCGAGCGTGACGGGCACGGTCTCGTGGCGCGAACTCGGCGACCGCGTGGCCGCGACGTGGAACGCCGTGGCCGAATTCGGCACGCCAAGCCTGACCAACAGTTTTCAGATCGAACTCTTCTTCGACGGACGGTTGCGGGTGACCTACCTGACGATGAACTCGGTGATCGCCATCGCCGGGTTGTCACCGGGCGGGGGTACGCCGCCCTATTTCGAGGGAACGGATTTGTCGGAACATCCGGTGTGCGTGAACCCGCCGCTGGTGCTGTTGCAGCCGGTGAACCAGACGGTCGGCCTCGACCAGCCCGCGAGTTTCAGTGTGACCGCGTTTGGCGCTGTGCCGCTCCGGTATCAATGGCTCAAGAACGGCGCGCCCGTTTCCGGAACGACGAACGCGACGCTGAATTTCGCCGCCGCCGTGTTCGCGGATTCCGGCGGTTACTCCGCGCAGATCACGAACGCGTTCGGCGCGGTGACCAGCGCGGTGGCGACCTTGAGCGTCTCGCCGGTGGCCGGCGTGATCCCGGTGAATGGCAGCGCCTACGCGCAGAATTTTGACGCCCTGGGCGCGGTTGGCGCGGGGACGCCGTTCGGCTGGTATGCCGGCGCGGGCACGGGCGCGATCTCCGGCACGAACGTCACCGTCGGCGATGGCAGTTCGAACGCGGGCGGCAATTACAATCTCGGCACCAGTGGCGCCGGCGACCGCGCGCTCGGTTCGCTCGCGTCGAACTCCGGCGGGCAGCGCGACACGGAGGCGCGCTTCATCAACCTCGCGGGCCGCGCGATCACGTCGTTCAACGTCAGTTACGCGGGCGAGCAATGGCGCGTGGGTGGCAACGGCTCGGTCAACAACGACCTCGTGCTGCAATTCAGCCTCGATGGCGCCAGCTTCACCGCGCTTGGCGGCGCGTTCAACTTCAACACCCCGCTGGATTCCGGCGCGTCCTCCGCGCTCGATGGCAACGCCGCCAGCAACCGCGTCGCGGGCATCGGCGGCACGTTCACGCCCGCCGCCGCGCTGACGAATCTCCAGGTCTTTTACCTGCGCTGGGCCGACGAGGACAACTCATCCTCGGATCACGCGATGGCCGCGGATGATTTCGTCATCACCTTCACGCTCTCGAATCCGCCGCCGCCGGTGGTGAACTTCACCGCCACGCCAACGACGGGTCTTGCGCCGCTCGCCGTGAACTTCACCAACCTGACCACGGGCGCGACGAACTACGCGTGGAATTTCGGCGATGGAAATGTTTCCGCCGCGCTGAACCCTGCGAACACTTTTTCCAACGCCGGTAGCTACAACGTCACGCTCACCGCCACGGGCCTGGGCGGTACGAGTTCGCTGACGCTGACGAATTACATCACCACCACCAACGCTCCGCCGCCACCACCGCCGGTCGTCGCCTTCACCGCCGATCTCACGAACGGCCTCGCGCCGCTCGTGGTGAA
Source organism: Pedosphaera sp. (assembly GCA_009695195.1). Lineage (GTDB taxonomy): Bacteria > Verrucomicrobiota > Verrucomicrobiia > Limisphaerales > JADLHS01 > CAIKLQ01. The sequence goes on along the minus strand of SIBJ01000084.1, from coordinate 16,653 downwards.
CTTCACCAACCTGACCACCGGCGCGACGAACTTCGCGTGGGACTTCGGCGATGGAAATATTTCCGCCGACGCGGACCCGGCCAACACCTTCACCAACGCCGGCGCTTTCTCCGTCACGCTCACCGCCGATGGACCGGGCGGCACGAGTTCGTTGACGCTCACGAATTACATCACGACCACCAACGCACCGCCGCCGCCGGTCGCGGATTTCATCGCCTCGGCAACGAACGGCTACATTCTATTGACCGTGTATTTCACGAACCTGAGCAGCGGAGCGACGAATTACACCTGGGATTTCGGCGACGGCAACTTCAGTTCCACGACCGACGGCATGAACACCTTCTCCAACGCCGGGAACTACACGATCACACTCACGGCCATCGGCGCGGGCGGCACGAACTCGCTGACGCGCACCAGCCACATTCTCGCCGCCGATCCGCCGGTGCTGCTCACGCCGCAGTTCGACGGTGACGGTTTCAAATTCGCCTTCGAGACGCTGCCGGGCAGAACCTACACCGTGCAGTTCAAGGATTCGCTCGACGACACTAACTGGACGCCGCTCCCGCCGCCGGTGTTGGGTGACGGTTTACTCCGGCAATTCACCAACCCGCCGCCCGGAGCGACGCGTTTCTTCCGCGTAGCTTCGCCGTGAAAACGGTCTTTGCTTTGAAACGTCTCCGCGCAGTCGCAATCCTGTCACTGATCGTTGCTGTCGTCGCTGTTGGCATTGTTTGGCTGGCACGCGGAAACCCGGCGGCGCTGATTCAAGTCGTTGATGCGAGTGGCCGGCCGGTCGTTGGGGCGGTGATCAAGCCAGATGGGATGCGCCCGAAAAAGAATGGCGGACACTACACCTGGCTCGAAACCCGCGAGCCGAAGCCGCTGGCCGTGACCACGGACCCTGCGGGTTTCGCCAGAGTGGAGTACCCGTTTTACACCAACGAGCGACTCGAGACCGGTCAGATTAGTTTTTCCGTCGAGCACCCGGATTATTGTCCCGACCGCCCATTTGCGACGGTGAATGCGGCCCCGCCACGGAATGCCTCGCTGTTTGCCCGTGCGCAGTATTGGCTGGCCGTTCTCCTTCACCGCACCTCGGCGCGGCCAGGTCCGGTTGTGTTGACGCGCGGCGCGATCCTTCAGTTGAGCGGTTACGTTGGGGCGCATGAATTCATGCGGAGCAATCTGCACGCGCAGGTATTGAACCTCTGGAGTTCGGATACGAATCTTTGGCGCGACCTCAAACCGGGCGTGATCGAATGTCGCCGCATCGCAGCCGGTCAAGGCCTTGTTCGACTGGTGTGGGTGCCGGCCCAAGGCCCGGCTTGGTTCAGTGACGCCGTCTCCTTTCAGGCGAAGCCCGGCGAAACCAACGCGTTGGAATTGGAGTTAAAACCGGGCACGCGCATCGTTGGCCGGATTGATGATGCCGTTCCCCGTCCGGTGCGGAATGGGTATGTCATCGTCGAAGCCCTTCACTCGAAACAGAAGAAAGGCGAAGACTGGATCTCGTGGCATCGGTGGACGACGATTGACACCAACGGCCATTTCACGCTCGACTCGTTACCGCGCGGCACGTTGGAGTACATCGCGATGGGCGACGGTTTTGTCTCAACGAACGGAAGCGGCACTTTCAACACTTCCATGCGATACCCGATCAGCGTCGCCCTCGACTCCGCCGAACTGGAACTCGTCGTGCCGACGGAGCGAACCGCGACGTTGCAGGTTCTGGTGCAGGATGACCAAAGCCAACCGCTGCCGGACGCCACCGTCAGCCTGTGGCCGAATGTGCGCTGGTGTGATTGGGGCGCGGTGATCTTCGGCAGCGATCTCTACGACACCCTCGAATATTTTCGAAGCACCCGGCCGAGAGTTGAGCGCAGCACCAACACTTTCGCCGGCAACTTTGCCGCGCGCTCGGACAAGCGAGGCCTGGCGGTGCTCAAGAACATCCCGGCTTCGGCGCACTCATTTTCCGTTCAACATTCTCGATATGAAATGCCCGTCACCAAAGGACCCTTCGGGATGTTTCGCGCGGAATCGGTCACGCTGTTGCCCGGAGCGACAAATTTCGCCACCATCGAACTGCAAAAGGCGGGAACTGAATCAATCCACCATTGACGAGAATTACTCCGTCACCGCGCGCAGCGCGGCGAACAGGTTTTTCCCCGTCTCAAGCGTAACGGGCTTTTTGGATTTCTCGTCCTCCAACTCGATGAGTTCCGGCGGGAGTTCTTTCAGGAACGGCGACGGGTGGCACGGCATCACCTGGCCGTATTTTTTGCGCCCCGCGCAATGGCTGATCGCCAGCGTCAGCATCGCGCGCGTCACCGCCACGTAGAACAGCCGCCGCTCCTCGTCCAGCGTGCCCTCCACTTTTGAGCGCGAGTGCGGTAACAACCCGTCCTCCAACCCGACGACATAGACGTGCGGAAACTCGAGGCCCTTGCAACTGTGCATCGTGATCAACGTCACCGCGTCGCCCTGGTTCTCCGCTTCCTCTTCGCGGTCGCTGTCGAGCGTGATGTCTTCCAGAAAACTTTCCAGCCGGTCAGCGAGGGATTTGCCCGGCGAGAAGTTGTTGTCGAGCGTGGCGACCAGTTCCAATAAATTGCGCACGCGGTTCTCGCCCGCTTCCTTGTCCTTTTCCGAACGGCGCAGGTCTTCCAGGTAACCGGTCTCGTCGAGAAAATGGCGAGCCCAAGTCTGTAGAGAGTTTGGAATGCCTGTCGGCGAAATGGTCTTACGTCCACCCTCACCCTGGCCCTCTCCCCCGGGGAGAGGGGACAGCAACGCGCGTCTTTCAAATTCTCCAACAACGCCAGATTCGGCGACAGACTGGCGACGATTCTCCCTCTCCTGGGGGAGAGGGCCGGGGTGAGGGCGGGCGTTCAACTGACTTTGCGTACGTTCCACCAACTCCACGAACGCCTCGATGCTCGCCCGCGTCCGCGCCTGAAACGTCGTCGTCACCGCCGGATTTTTCATCGCGGCAAACACCGACCCCTTGCGCTCGTGGCTCGCGCCCAGCAACCGTTCCATCGTCACGTCGCTCAGGCCGCGCGCCGGCACGTTCGCGATGCGCAGGAGGCTCACGTCATCGTTCGGATTTACAAAAGTTTTTAGATACGCCAGCAGGTCGCGCACTTCGCGCCGGTCGAAATAACTTTGGCCGCCGATCAAGTGATAGCGCACGTTCGCCGTGCGCAGCGCGGTTTCCAGCGGGCGCGACTGGATGTTCGTGCGAAACAGAATCGCGCTGTCCGCCCACGGCGTGCGCCGGGTCAGGCGGGCGAATTCGATCTGCTCGACCACATTGCGCGCCTCCTCCTCATCCGTCTCGTACGCCCGCAACGCGATCTTCGTCCCCTGCCCTTTCTGCGACCAGAGCGACTTCACGCGGCGGCGCAGATTGTTTTTGATGATCGCATTGGCGGCGCTGAGAATCGTGGTGGTCGAGCGGTAGTTCTGCTCCAGCTTGACGACCTTCACTTCGGGATAATGCTTTTCCAGATCGAGCAGATTGGCGACCTCCGCGCCGCGCCAGCCGTAAATGCTCTGATCGTCATCGCCCACGACGCAAAAGTTCCGATGCTCCCGCGTCAGCGAATGAACCAGTTCAAACTGCGCGGCGTTCGTGTCCTGATATTCGTCCACCATCACGTAGCGATATTTCGTGCGGCAGGCTTCGAGCGCCTCGGGATGCTCGCGGAACAACCGGATCGTTAGCAAAATCAAATCGTCGAAGTCCACCGCGTTGCAGGCGCGCAGCGCGGATTCGTAACGCTTGCGAATGTGCTCGGCCAACGCGCGCACACTCGGATCGGCGAAAACTGTCGAGCGCTCGCCGCCGTTCTTGAACTTGCTCAACAACGCGAGGATCGCCGCCGGGTCGGTCTTCTCGCCCTTCGCCGAAATGCTGCTGAGGATTTTTTTGACCGCGCCGAGCTGCTCGGACTCGTCGTAGATCACGAAGTTGCGCTTGTAACCCAGCTTCTCGATGTGCTGGCGCAGGATGCGAACGCAGAGCGAATGGAACGTGCAGATCGTGGGGCGATCGGGTTTCTGGTTCGGGTCTTGCGTCCGTGGCCGTGGCAAAAGTTTGGTCACTCGTTCCTGCATTTCGCGCGCGGCTTTGTTCGTGAACGTCACGCCCAGAATATTTCCCGGCGCAATGCCTTTGCGAACCATGTGCGCGATGCGGAACGTGATGACGCGCGTCTTCCCCGTGCCTGCGCCCGCGAGAATGAGCACCGGGCCGCTGATCGTCTCGACGGCCAGTCGTTGCTGCGGGTTCAATGCGTTCAAGTCCACCATGCGCGCGCGGAGTGTAGGTTCGGACGTCGCCAACGCAAGCGTGGACGCGGATGATGCACGAAGGAAGCGGGCGATTCAGCTTTGCCCCGCAGTTGGGAGAATACTTTGCGGGATGAATCGCGCGGGAGATTTCGCAATCGCGCGCCAGCGTCTTGGACTCCGATAAATCGCGAGCGGGCTGCGGTGGGTGAGGGGCGAGGGCACCCACCGCTTTCCGTTCGGCCGCTGGAGGGTGCCGCCGGCCTCCACGCTGTCCGAAAGCGGTGTCAGCCCCGTTCCCCGCCAACCACCGCACTCCAAAACGCGAAGCGTGGTTCGAACGCGCCTCATCCACGGCTCGGCTGACACCGCGGACAGAAAAATGTGCTGCGCGCGGATTGAACAATTCTTTTGATCGGCGATTTACATCGAACGCAGGGTTGATCTTTCCGATCGTAAACCAAGAGCCGCTCCGAATAATAATCCGGCGCGCCGGGATCACGACCGAAGTAAAACAAGCCGTCCCTCTTCTCACCTTCAAAGCGCAGCGGCACGGTGCTGCCAAAGCGAATCGCCTGCGCCAGCGCTTCGCGAATGGCGCGGTGCAAGCGGCGAACCTGCTCCGTGTTGAGTTTCCTCGCCGGTAACGCCGGAGAAATCCGGGCGCGAAACAGCGCCTCGCTCGCGTAGATATTTCCAACGCCGGCCACGAGCGATTGGTCGAGCAGCTTTACTTTGATCGCCTGCCGCGAACGGCTGAGTGCCTGTGCGAAGGCAGGCGGATTGAATCCTTTGCTGAATGGCTCGGGCCCAAGCTTTTCCGCCGCGGAAATGTCCAGCGTCAACCGCCCGAAGTAGCGCGTGTCCTCGTAAACAAATCTCTCCCGCCCGAGTTCGAGCACCACGGCGGCGTGCTTTGGCAGCGGAGATTTTTTCGGCGCGAGGAACATCCGCCCGGTCATGCCGAGGTGGCCGAGCAACGTGAAACTTTCGCGGCTGCCGACGGCACGCAGTTCGAACAGCAGATATTTTCCACGCCGCGTCACGCCGAGAAATTTCGCGCCGCGCAGCCACCGTCGGAAAGTTCCCAGCCGCGTCGGCGCGATGACGCGCGCCCGTCGCACCGCGACCGAACGGATGGCTTTATTTTTCAGCAGCGGGCGCAGGTGGCGCACGAGCACTTCGACTTCGGGAAGTTCAGGCATGGGAAAGAAATACCCAAATACCCAAGGACCCAAATCAGCATTGCGTCCCGGCGGTTGGGTATTTGGGTCCTTGGGTATTTGGGTATTTCTCTCACCCCGTCACCAGCGTCCCGACCTTCTCGCCCATCACGACGCGGCGCAGATTGTGCGGTTTGAAGAAATCAAAAACGATGATCGGCATCTTGTTGTCCATGCACAGCGAGAACGCCGTCGAGTCCATCACCTTCAACTGCTTCTGGAGCGCGTGGAGGTAAGTGATCGCTGCGAAGCGTTTCGCCTTGGGATTTTTCTTCGGGTCGCTGTCGTAAACGCCGTCCACTTTCGTGGCTTTCAAAATCACCTCCGCGCCGATCTCAGTGGCGCGCAACGCCGCCGCGGTGTCGGTCGAGAAATAAGGATTGCCCGTGCCGCCGCCAAAGATGACCACGCGACCCTTTTCGAGATGCCGCACCGCGCGCCGGCGGATGAACGACTCCGCCACCTGCGCCATCGTGATCGCGCTCTGCACGCGCGTGGGCACGCCGAGCTTTTCCAGCGAATCCTGCAACGCGAGCGCATTGATGACCGTAGCCAACATGCCCATGTAATCGCCGGTCGCGCGCTCGATGCCGCGCTCGCTGCCGGAGAGACCGCGAAAAATATTCCCGCCGCCGACGACCACGACCACCTGCACGCCGAACTCCCGCACCTCGCGAATCTGCTCCGCCATGTCGCGCACCGCCTCGGGGCAGATGCCGATGCCGGTGTCGCCCCCGAGCGCTTCACCGCTAAGTTTGAGGAGGATTCGGGCGTATTTGGGTCGTTGGGCTTTTTTCATCGTGTCGCGTCGCGAAGTTTCTAACAGTCACGGCGGCGGAGGTCAAATCAAAGACCGTTGCGCTTCCGAGTGGCAGTCGCGCCCAAAGGTTGGTAGTTTTCCGGCGCATGGCAACGGCTGATCTCAGACGTGATTATCGCGCGGGTGAATTGGACCGCAGCGGATTGAATCCGGACCCGCTCGCGCAGTTCGCGGGCTGGTTCGCGCAGGCCACCGAAATGAGTCACACTCCGCCGCCGCGCCTTGCGATCGCGCCGAACGCATGAAATGGCCACGCCACAAAACAGCCAAAATTTCAATCGCGCTCGCCGGAGTGGTCTTTGCCATCGCGTTCGTGCTTGCACCGGGTCCTCAACCCGTCTCACGCTTGCCGAATGGGACGGTACTTTCGCTGCTGGCGGTGACGCATGATGGCACAAACATTGTTTTTCCCGGCGGAACTGCTGAGAAACTCCTTTACCGCCTCGGCAATCGTAAAGGAATCAAATTTGGACCGATCAAGCTGGCCCCGCCATATCCGCTGAATGCAAGTTTCAGCCGAGCAGACGGCAGCCTTGCCTTTTCGAATGCTGCGGTTATCTGGGTCGGCCATCGCGGCGTCACGAACACCCCGCTGCTGCCAGTCGCCGAGGGGAATTGGTCTTCTGGAATCCGCGCGACATTGGCCGATGAAACTGAGGAAGAATGGGCGATGCCTCTAGGTTTTGCCACCCTCCGCGGAGTGAATGTCGGCAGATTCAACGGCGTCACCTCGTGGTCGTTCATGTCATTTCCGCGCCGGGGGCATAAACTGCATTTCAAAATCTATGCCATCACCAGTTCGCAAGGCTGGGACACCGTCGTGGATTGGGTGATGCCGAACCCGAGGCCCGGCCCATATCCGGTATGGACACCGTTACCGCTGCCGGCATGTCAGACGAACGGCGACTTGGACGTATGTCTCGTCGGTTTCGTTTCCGGGGTAAGGCCCATTCCCGACTTGGTGGGTGGCAACCGACCATTTTCGCGAACCAGCTTCGCCGTCCATCAGCGCGGGATGCCGACGGAAGAATGGCTTCCCGACCGATTGGAGGCGCGCGACGCGACGGGCAACGAGTTGTGGCCGGCCATGGTTAATTTCTTTGCTACGAATGGTTTGTCAGTTTATGAAACGGTAGGGGCACGCCTGAGTGCGAGCGAAGTCTGGCGACTGAATGTGCGCTTTACCCGCGAGAACGAAGCCTCGCCCGCGCGGGTTTGGGTCAGCCCGGACCTCCCAGTGAACAATGGCAGTTTGATCCCGCTCACTTTGAAGACCAATTTTCAATCCAGTCAGGTCACGCTACGGAGCACGCAATCCCCATTCAAGAACACGATCGTCCTTAAGTTCAAACCGATGCCGACAAACGCTCGCATCGGGCTGCCAGGGGTCGTTGACGATCTGGGGCGAAAGGCAGAGTACGAAGGTGGCGGCTTTGAGGACGACGGTTTCGAGGCTCAATGGAAAATTCCACCGGGCGCGAAATCATTGAGAGTCAAGATTGCTTGGTTGGAAACGCGGGACTTCAAGTTTCTGGCGCGACCGGAGCGCGAATAGTGCGGAACCTTCGGCCGCAGGAGACGCCGGTCGAATCGGGGTAGCGGTTCGGCGGGCGAATCTGTAACCTACGAGGAAATGGCAACGGCTGATCTCAGACGTGATTATCGCGCGGGTGAATTGGACCGCAGCGGGTTGAATCCGGACCCGCTCGCGCAGTTCGCGGGCTGGTTCGCGCAGGCCGCCGCCATGAGGTCCGGCGGACGCTGGCGCAACATCGGCATCGCGCTTTTCAAACTTTGGCACGCGCTGCTCGGCCACGCACCCGCCGATGTGAACGCGATGACGCTCGCTACCGTGGACGCGCAGGGCCGTCCCTCCACCCGCACCGTTTTGCTCAAGGGCGCGGACGCGCGCGGGTTCATCTTCTTCACGAATTACGACAGCCGCAAAGGCCGCGAGCTGGCCGCGAACCCGAACGCGGCGCTGACGTTTTACTGGCCGGAACTGGAGCGGCAGGTTTGCGTCGCGGGCACGGTGAGCAAATTGCCGGTCGCGGAGTCGGAGGCGTATTTCAAAAGCCGTCCGCGCGGCAGCCGGCTCGGCGCGTGGGCGTCGGACCAGAGTTCGCCGGTTGAAAGCCGCGACTTGCTGGAAAAAAAGTGGCGCGAGTTCGAGGTGAAATTTCCCGACGACATCCCGCTGCCGCCGAACTGGGGCGGGTTCGTGCTCGCCCCCGAGCGGATCGAGTTCTGGCAGGGACGGCCCAGCCGGTTGCACGACCGCTTCGGTTACAGCAAGCAACCGGACGGTTCGTGGAAGATCGAGCGGCTCTCGCCGTGAAAGCGAACGTCGTGTTCGCCGCGCTTCGCCAGCGATCTGGAGCGGTGAAAGATTCGCAAAAAAAGACGATTGCATTCACGGCAATCGGGCGCAAAGTGGGAGTGCGGACGGAAGCTTCAAGCAGTGTTTCAATTTAAGATTTTCCAAGCCCCGCCCGCGGGTGATAGCGCCATGAAAGACCTGGTCGAACCGAGCAGCTCCGGTTCCTTGCGCGAGGAGCCGTGGTGCGTGGTGGTCATTTACGAGGACAAACCTTCCCGCGATCACGCCATGGCGGTCTGTGATCATCTCGTGGGAAAGTTTTGGACCGAGGTGGAGTTCACGTTTCGCTGGTGGCGGATGGATTTCCTGACGGACCCCGACCTGGCGCGGGTGGCCGGCGACGACGCGGCCAAGGCGGACATCATTCTCTTCAGTTCCGCGGCGGAAACGGATCTCACCACGCCGATGGCCCAATGGTTCTCCCATCTGGTCAACTCGCGCAACCGGCGGGAAGGCGTGCTCCTCGATCTGACGCACGCGCCCGGCGCCGCCTCGGCGCAGCGGTTGCGGAAGCAGGCGAGCCTTCGGGAACTCGCCAGCCGCGCCGGGCTGGATTATCTCGCGGAAGCATCAAGCGCGTTCGGCGGCCCACTGCCCGACTCGATTGAAAGCGCCCAGGCGAGAGCCACGCAAATGTCCAGCGTGCTCGAAGCGATGCTCAAATCCCCGCCGCCACCGCCTCACTTCGGACTGAACGACTGATGCAACGGGATGCCCGGCTGGACGGTCCCGGCGTTCACTTGCCAACCACTTCGCCGCCCGCGGCTTCCTCCTGCGACTCGCTGATCACCGGCGCGATGGCCTGGAGTTTGTCGCCGGCGTCGAGGTTCACAAGTTTGACGCCCATCGTGTTGCGGCCGGCCTCGCGAATGTCTTTCACATTGGTTCGCACCATCTGACCGCCGACGGTGATGAGCATGATCTCGTCGGTATCGAGAACGGTCAGCGCGCCAATCACGCCGCCGGTTTTTTCACCGACCTTCATCGTGATCCGACCCTTGCCGCCGCGAGATTGCCGGCGCGTCCCGCTTTCGGATTGCACGAGGTATTCCTCGAACAAGGTGCGCTTGCCGATGCCGTTCTCTCCCGCGACCAACAATGCCGCGTCGGGGATGACGACGGCCAGAGCGACGACGCCATCGCCCTTCTCCAAGGTGATTCCTTTGACGCCACCGGCCGCACGGCCCATTGAGCGCACGTCAGATTCGCTGAAGCGGATGCTCATGCCGTCCTTGGTGATGAGCACCACGTCGTCGCCAAGGTCGCTTTCGCCGGTGCTGCCGCGCGTGAGCTTCACATCAATGAGCGAGTCGCCCTGGTCAATCGTGATGGCGATGATGCCGCCCTTGCGGACGTTGGCGTAATCGCTCAGGGAAGTTTTCTTGACCGTGCCTTGTTGGGTCGCGAAAAACAATTCACCCGGCTGCTGCCAGGTCACGTCGGCCTTGTTCGCATCGGTCTTGGAAAGGATGCGGATGAGCGCGGCGACTTTTTCATCGGCTTTCAGTTCGAGCAGGTTCGCAATGCTCCGGCCTTTCGCGGCGCGGCCCATGTCGGGGATTTCATGCACGCGCTCGACGTACACGCGCCCCTTGTTCGTGAAAAACATCAGGTAGTCGTGCGTACTCGCGGTGAAGAGGTGCTCGACGAAATCCTTGTCCTCGGTCGTCTCGCCCTCGCGCGTGGTCATGCCGATGACGCCCTTGCCGCCGCGGCGCTGCGCGCGATACTGGCTGACGTTCGTGCGTTTGAGCAGGCCGCTGTGCGTGAGCGTGATGATCACACCTTCGTTCACGATCAGGTCTTCGATGGCGATCTCGCCTTCGTCCGGCACGATCTCGGACTTGCGCGGCGTGGCGTGCTTCTCCTTGATCGCCCGCAACTCGGCCTTGATGATCGTCATCACGCGCGATTCCTTCGCGAGGATGTCGAGCAGGTCCTTGATGACTTCGAGCAGCGCCTTGTATTCCGAGCGGACCTTGTCAATTTCCAGGCCCGTGAGGCGGTAAAGCTGAAGTTCGAGCACGGCGTCCACCTGCCGGTCGGTCAGGGAATAGCGGCCGGCGTTGAGGCGTTCCTCGCGCCGGATCAAAACGCCCCACTTCTCGACTTGCGCGCGCGTCCACTCGAACGCGAGCAACTTGATCTTCGCCTCATCGCGGGTCTTGCTCGAACGGATGATGCGGATGAACTCGTCGAGATTGGACAGGGCCAGGATGTATCCTTCGAGCACCTCGGCGCGCTCCTCGGCCTTCTTCAACTCGAAGCGCGTCCGCCGCAAAATGACTTCGCGCCGATGCTCGATGTAGCACTGGATGATCTGCTTGAGATTGAGCGTCTTCGGACGGCCATGGTCAATGGCCAGCGAATTCACGCTGAACGAAATCTCCAGTTGCGTGTGCTTGAACAGATTCGCGATGACGACCTTCGGCACGCCTTCGCGTTTGAGTTCGATCACGAGCCGGCAATGTTCGTCCGACTCGTTGCGCATCGCGGAGATTTCCGTGATGACCTTGTCGTTGACCAGCGCGGCGATCTGTTCTTCCAATCCGGCGCGATTGACGTTGAACGGAATCTCCGTGATGACGAGCTGCTCGCGGTTGCCCTTCATCTCCTCCACGCCGATGCGCCCGCGCAGTTTGATGCTGCCCTTCCCGGTCGTAAAATAATTCTTGATGCCCTCCACCCCACAGATGAAACCACCGGTCGGGAAGTCCGGGCCTTTGATGAATTTCATCAGCTCGGGGATCGTGACCGCCGGGTTGTCAATCTGCGCGCAGATGCCGTCAATGACTTCGCCCAAATTGTGCGGCGGCATGTTCGTGGCCATGCCGACGGCGATGCCCGTGCCGCCGTTGACAAGCAAGTTCGGAAACGCGGCGGGAAAAACCGTCGGCTCGGTGAGGCGCTCGTCGTAATTCGGGACGAAGTCCACCGTGTCCTTCTCCATGTCCTGCATCAGCGCCGCGCCCAGATGGGTCAGCCGCGCCTCGGTGTAACGCATCGCCGCCGGCGGATCGTTTTCGACCGAACCGAAATTGCCCTTGCCGTCCACAAGCCGCTCGCGCATCGCCCACGGCTGCGCCATGTGAACGAGCGTCGGATAAATCACCGCCTCGCCGTGCGGGTGATAATTGCCGGAAGTATCGCCGCAAATCTTCGCGCACTTGATGTGCTTGCGCCCCGGGAACAGCGAAAGGTTCTCCATCGCGTAAAGGATGCGCCGTTGCGAGGGCTTGAGTCCGTCGCGCACGTCGGGCAACGCGCGCGAAATGATCACGGACATCGAGTAGTCGAGGAACGAGTTCTTGATCTCGTCCGCGACGTTGATCTTGGAAATCTTCTCGCCCTGCGTGTAAGCGCCTCCGCTGGGCCTTTGCTCCGGCGTAGCTGGCGGCTGTGGTGGGTGCGGCGGCTGATTGGAATCGGTTTCGTCTGGCATGATGAAGAATTACTTGGATGGCTTGTCGTTGAGCGAATAGTCCGTCGCCCCGGATTGTTTCAAAAGCTGGATGCGCTGGTTCAAACGCTCGGCGTTGGCGAGCAAACGGTCTTCGTATGGCTTCGTCTTGTCCGCCGGAATGTCTTTCGTCTGGCCGTCTTCGCAGACTACAAAAGCCGTGCCGAACTGTCGGGCGCGATGAATGGCGGAGATGGTCGCCAGTTGCAGGGCACGCTCCGACTCCAAGTCCTCGATGTCCATCGTGGACTCATCCAGCAGTTCGTATTTTTCTTTCATAAATCAAACCCGGCTTCGCAAGCCAGCTTCTCAAATTGTTTCAGGTCACGAATCGCGAGCCGCCCGGTCTTCTCCAGTGCGATCAGGCGTGGAGACTAGCCGTCGTTTTCAAACAATCGCCACGTGTCAAACACCGGCCGATAAATCTGAAAGAAGTTCTGAAGCGTCTTGTAAAACCGACGCCACGAAACTTCCGGCTCGATGTTGTGCCCGCCCTGCACGACCCGCCGCTGAACGCGGTGTATCGTCGTCACAACATCACGCACCCACAAAAAATAGCGTTTGACCTTGTAGCCCTGCGACTTCGCATTTCGCAACCACACGACCGCCGAGCGTCCACTCATCGTAGTTTCCCAAGTGAACGAACGCCGTTCGGCAATCAACTGCCGAATCCGTTCCAGTGCAACCCGACCTGCTTGCATCGCCACCGAATCCGGGTCGTAAGGTGACAATCCCTTCGCGATCAAATCCGCGTTCACGAACTCCAGCTCCCGGATGAAGTTCGGCAAATACATGTCGGCGAAGGTTGTCTTCCCCACGCCGTTCGGACCCGCGATGACATAAATCGTCGGCATCGCGTTTCAATTTTTCGCCGCGCCTTCCAACGGCGGAAACACTTTGAACCCCATCAGCGTCGCGGCGTCCCGCAACCGGCCATCTGTCGTCGCGAGCGGAAAATCATGGCACAAATCCGCCGTAGCCAGATGAATCGCGTCCAGCGTGCGCAGCGGCACTTCGGGATGACACCGATCCAGACAGTGCGTCGCCTTACGCAGCGTGATCGAGTTCAATGGCTCGATTTTGATTTCGCCCGCTTCGATCCGTGCGTGCAATTCCTTCCACGCGCGCCGCCGGTCAGTGGCGGAGATTTTCCCGGCGCGCTCGCGGGCGAGCAACGCCGAGAAAACTTCGGTTTGCGCCAGTTCGGATGTCACCAGCGGCTTGCCTTCCAGCGAACTGATGAAAAACTCGCTGTCCGGCTCGACGACCAGCAATTTGACGATGATGCAGGAGTCGAGATACATGAGTTACCAACCCCGCCCATCGCGGTCTGCGCGGATGATCTCCTCCGCCGTCGGCCCGCCGCGCCACGGAGGCATCTTTTTCAGGTGCTCCCGCGTTCCGGTGAACACTTTCCGCGACTCGTGCTTCCCGACCGGCGACAGCACTGCTTTCGGTTTCCCATCCGAGGTGATCGTGACCTCCTGCCCGCCCGAAACCAATTCGAGCAAGGCCGAGAGTTTGGCTTTGGCCACGCGCAGCGGGATGGAAAGCCCCACGCCGGGCAACGCGATCGTTTCTCGAAGTTCCAGCGCCGCCGGCTTGGCTGCCGGGTATTTGATTGTCTTTCGTTCTTTCATGCCGTCAATGTAGTCACGCGTGACTACATTCGTCAATTCTTTTCTTAAACGTCGAGGTTCCGCACGTTTAGCGCATTATCTTCGATGAATTGCCGGCGCGGTTCGACCTCATCGCCCATCAGGCGCACGAACATCTCTTCGGCCTCGACGGCGTCAGTGAGCTCGATACGCAGCAACTTGCGCTTGACCGGATTCATCGTCGTCTCGAAAAGCTCCTTCGCGTCCATTTCGCCGAGACCTTTGAAGCGATACATCTGGATACCTTTCTTGCCGACGGTTTTCACGCCGTTAAGAATTTCAGGAATCGAGAACAGCGGCGTGACCGAGGCGCGCTCGCCTTCGCCCTCGGTGAGTTCAAACAACGGCTTGTCCTGCGCGGTATAATGATCCACCGCCAGACCTTTCTTCGCGAGCTTACCCAACAGGTCCGCGGTGGCTTTGCTTTCGAGGTGCAGGTCGGAGACTTTCGCGCGCCGCGTCGGGCCGTCTTTCTTACGCTCAACCTCCGTGTCGCCACCAAACAGATCGTTGTTCGCGGACTTGAACTCGTCCACCTCCTCGTTGCTCAGATAGTAATGCACGGTCTCGTCGTTGCCGTCGCGCACCTTCACCATGAACTGCGGCAGCGTGCCGTCCTTCGCGCGCTTCTCGACATACTCGGCAAAATCCCCGCCCAGCCGCTTGATGTAGGTCGCGTGCTTGTCGAGCGATTCGAGCAACGTCAAAATTTCCTCCAGTTGCTTCGGCGTGAACTCGCGGCCGTCGGCGAGATTCTTCAACTTCACTTCCTCCGTGCCGTTCTGCAACAGGATGCGGTTGAGTTGCACGTCGTCGTCAATGTAATCGGTCTTCTTCTTCCGCGTGATCGAGTAGAGCGGCGGCTGCGCGATATACACGAAGCCCTGCTTGATCAATTGCGGCATCTGGCGGTAGAAAAACGTCAGCAGCAGCGTGCGGATGTGCGAGCCGTCCACGTCGGCGTCGGTCATGATGATGATCTTGTGGTAGCGGAGCTTTTCCAGATTGAACGCCCCCTGATCGTCCTCCCCTTCACCCTTACCGATCCCCGTGCCGATGGCGGTGATCATCGTGCGGATTTCGTTGTTCTGAAGCACGCGATCCAGCCGCGCCTTCTCCACGTTGATGAGTTTGCCGCGGATCGGCAGGATCGCCTGGAACTTCCGGTCGCGGCCCTGCTTCGCCGAGCCGCCGGCGGAATCACCTTCGACGATGTAAAGCTCCGTGTTCTCCGGATCGCGATCAGAACAATCCGCCAGCTTGCCCGGCAACCCGCCGCCGGTGAGGGCACTCTTGCGCACGGCCTCACGCGCCTTGCGTGCCGCTTCGCGCGCACGCGCCGCCGTGAGCCCTTTGTCCACGATGCGTTTTGCGATCGGCGGATTCCCATCGAAATAACTCATCAACCCTTCGTAGCTCACCGAGCCGACGATACGTTCCACTTCGGGTGAAAGCAGTTTGACCTTCGTTTGCGATTCAAACTTCGGGTCGCTGTGCTTCACTGAAATCACCGCCGTCAGACCTTCGCGCACGTCATCGCCCGTGATCTGCGGGTCTTTTTCTTTCAACAACTCGTTCGACTTCGCGTATTGATTGATTGCCCGCGTCACCGCGCTGCGGAA
Organism: Pedosphaera sp.; assembly: GCA_009695195.1. Lineage (GTDB taxonomy): Bacteria > Verrucomicrobiota > Verrucomicrobiia > Limisphaerales > JADLHS01 > CAIKLQ01. Next base: position 1,194 of record SIBJ01000084.1, on the reverse strand, counting down.
GCCGGACAGATGCGAGCCGCCGTCGGGATTGTGAACGGTGTTCGTGTAGCACAAGACCTGGTCGTTGTAGCTGTCGTTGTATTGCATCACGACTTCGACGTGGACCTCGATTTCCTTGTCATCCATCTTCTCCTTCGTTTCCTTGCGGAACGCGATGGGCTTCGGATGCAACGGCTCTTTGTTCTTGTTGAGCTGCTTGACGAACTCTTCCGTGCCGTTCTTGTAATAAAACTTCTCCGGCTCGTTCGTCGTCTGGCGCTCGTCGGTGAAAATGATTTCCAATCCCGAATTCAAGAACGCCAGCTCCCGTAACCGCTGCGAGATGATTACGGATTTGAATTCCACCGTCTCGCGAAAGATTTCGGGGTCCGGCTTGAACGTTATGAGCGTACCCGTCCCCTTGGCCTTGCCAATAACTTCGAGCTTCTTCGTCGTTTTGCCGCGCTCAAACTCCATGTGGTGAATCTCACCGTCGCGCGAGACCTCAACCTCAAACCATTCACTCACCGCGTTCACGCACTTCGCGCCGACACCATGTGTGCCGCCGGAGAATTTGTAACCACCCTGACCATACTTGCCGCCCGAATGTAACGTCGTCAGCACCATTTCGACGCCAGGGATTTTGTATTGCGAATGGATGGCCACCGGAATGCCGCGCCCGTCGTCGCGAATGGAGATCGAACCGTCCACATGGATTGTCACGTCAATGTGTTTGCAGTGCCCCGCGAGATGCTCGTCCACGGAGTTGTCCAGCACCTCGCTCACGCAATGATGCAGCGCGCGTTCGTCCGTGCCTCCGATATACATGCCCGGCTTCTTGCGGACGGCCTCGAGACCTTCGAGTTTTCCGAGCTGTTCCACCCCGTAAGCCGACTTAACCGTCGTGTCCGACGGCATTTGTTCTACCGCCTCTTCCAAAGTTTTCTCGCTAGAATGTGACATGATAAATCTGCCGAAAATGAGTCGCTTGATACCGCGAAATTCCGGTGCAAAATATTAAAAAAACCACGCGCTTCACACAACAGTTAAGTGGATTTCTTTCGACATGCGTATTCCGGGGGCTGTCGGACAGTGATTCCGATTTCTGTCGGACAGCGTTCCAATTTCTGCCGGACACCGTTCCGATTCATATCGGACAGTGTTCCGGGCTGAGGTCGGACAGTTTTTGGGGCACATTGGAATGCTGTCCGACAG
>SIBJ01000083.1 GCA_009695195.1 Pedosphaera sp. | reverse complement strand
ATCCGAACCGCGCATGAGGAAACGGAGGCCGAAAAACTTTCCCTTGTTGATGCGCCCCCGGCAGGAAATCATTGCCGAAGCCACCCAGAAAAAATCAACGACACATGCCCTTAACTAAGCGCCATTCCCCTCACCCGTTTTTAATCACATCCGTGCGGCGCAAGAGTGCGGCGCTCTGCCGAGTCGCCGCTACGCAGAGCGGCGGGTTGAATTTTCGGCGTGCAATTCGGCGGCGGCGGGCCAAACATCAAGGGCATGACAATCTGGCTTCTGGCGATCCTGCTGATGGGCGGCACGGCGGCGGTCGGTTACACGCAGGGCGCCATCCGCGTGGCGTTTTCTTTTTTTGGCATCGTCATCGCGGCGTTGCTCGCGGTGCCGCTCGCCAGACTGGTGAAGCCCGCCGTGGTCGCGCTGGGCGTGAGCGATCCGGTGTTGCAATGGGTCATCCCGCCGTTCGTCGTTTACCTCATCGTGCTGACGGCGTTCAAGGTCATCGCGCTGCCGGTCCACAAGAAGGTGGACGTTCACTTCAAATACAAGGCGGGCGATCTGCGGCTGGCGCTCTTCGAGCGGCTCAACGCGCGGCTCGGCGCGTGTCTCGGTTTGCTCAACGGCCTGGCGTATCTCGTCCTGATTTCGTGGGTGGCGTTCACGTTCAGCTATTGGACGACGCAGATGGCCTCGAGCGCAACGGACCCGAAGCCGGTCCGCATCCTCAATCGCGTGGGCCGTGACCTGCAAAGCACCGGCCTGGCGCGGGTCGCGCGCGCGGTGGACAAGATGCCGACCTCGTTTTATGAAGCGGCGGATCTCGCGGGCCTCCTTTACCAAAACCCCTTGTGCGAAGCGCGACTGTCGCGGTATCCGGCGTTTCTTTCACTTTCAGAGCGGCCGGAGTTTCAAACCATCGCGCAGGACAAGACCTTTTCGGAAATGCGCCTGCGCCGGGCGCCGATCCGCGAGGTGCTGGCCAACCCAAACATTGCGGGAATTATCAACAGCCCGGCCGAGGTGACCTTGATCTGGGGCATCGTCGCGCCGGATTTTCAGGACCTGACGCATTTTTTGAATGAAGGTGTGTCCACCAATTACACGGACAAACTTCTGGGCCGTTGGTATTTCGACGTGAACGCCTCGATGATGCAGTATCGCAAAACAAAGCCAAATCTTCCCGCGACCAAGATGCAGGAGTTCAAGCGGTGGATGAGCACAACGTTTTTGAAGACGATGCTCGTGGCCGCGCCGGATGGTTCCTTGAAGGTAAAAGATCTGCCGCAACTCAAATCGCCCGGCGCCACCGACACGCAGAACATTGACGGCAAGTGGACGAGCGCCGGGGATGGCTACCAGTTCGACCTCGCCAGCGCCGGCCAGCGCAAGGCGAAGATCGATCCCTCGGGCCGGCTGTTCATCTCCGGCGAAGGTTTGACGCTCGTGTTCACGCCGGAGGATTGAGGCTTTCGTTGGTGGTCGGTCGCATGGTTTGGAGTTCCGCCTTCAGGCGTTCGGGGAACCGCGTAATCGCGGAACTGCTCCAAACGAAATGGTTCCCCGCCGCACAAGGTATTCCAAAACAAAAAGGGCGCGACCTTTGCAGGCCGCGCCTTGGAGGAACAAATGAAAGTTATTTCTTTTCCGCCGGCCAAGCCACGTTCCGGGGCACCGTCGGCTGGAGGAGATCGAAGATCGAGTTGGTTACGGTTCCCGGCTTGCCATCCAAGCCGGTGGTTCCCACAAACGCCGACGTCTGCGTATCGGTCGCTTCGGCCACCGTTGGTCCGGCGAGGCCGGTGAGAGTCGGTGGCCGGCTATCTATTTTTTGGGAATACAGCACGCCCGCGAGGAGCAGTCCGCACATCGCCGCCCCGAACACGCCGGCAAAGACCGGTTTGGTCTGGAACAGATCAATGATGCGGGCAAGCAACGGCGATTCCCACTGGACGCGATCCATCGGCTCGCGGCGGTCTTCAATCGAGCCGGCGCGGAGGCGCGCGATGATTTCGCCGGAGAGTTCGTTGAAAAAACGCGGCGGCGGCTGCTCATGCCGTTTGAGTTTGAGCAACCGTCGCAAGGCTTCGAATTCTTGATCCGCTTTCATATTACTTCAGATAATCCGCCAACAGGGCCTGTAATTGTTGCCGCGCATAAAACAACCGCGACCGCACCGTACCGATGTTGCAATCCATGATCGCCGCGATCTCGTCGTGCGCCAGACCCTGCACATCATGCAACGTCACAACCAGTCTGTGAGGTTCTGACAGCTTGAGCAGGGCCTCGTTCAATTTATTTTGCAACTCCGCCAGACCGGCGTCCCGGCGCGGGGTTTTGTCCGAAACCAACGCCACGAGGTCGGGGTCGTTTTCGGCGTTGAAATCCAGGTCGTTCAGGCTCATGTGCGACCGGTTCTTGCGCTGTTTCAGGAAGTTGATGGTCTTGTTGACCGCGATCCGGTAAATCCAGGTGTAGAAACTCGACCCGCCTGTGAAGGATTTCAGCGCTTGGTACGCCTTAATAAACGTGTCCTGCACGAGGTCGTTGGCGTCCTCGTGATTGGACGTCATGTGGTAAATCGTGGCGTAAATCCGCTCCTGATAGCGGCGGATGAGTTCATCGTAGGCGACCAGGTCGGCGCGTTGGGCGCGGCGGACCAGGACGGATTCCTCCGACGGTTCGGGTGCCGTCGGTTGCGGATTATCTTTGGCCGGCGTGGGTTCGCTCATAACCGGGGTCTAGGCACAAACACCCAAAGCCTCGGTCTGGCGCGTCAGAAAATCCGTCAGCCCCAGCAGACTCGTCCGTCCGTCGGAATCCGGCAAACCCCGCAACGCCTCGCGCGCCCGGTCGAGATGTTGGCCGAGAATCTCAAGCGTTGGCGCGAGCGTGTCGTGCCGAGCCAACAGTTCGCTCACCCGTGGCATCAGCCCCGGCTGCCAGTCCTGAATCATTTCCTCCAGCCGGACCCGCTCGCCAGCGGCGGCGCGTTCCCACGCCAGCAGCACCGGCAAGGTCAACTTCCCTTTCGCCAGGTCCGTGCCCAGCGACTTCCCCGCCGCCGCTTCCGACCCGAACAAATCCACGCAGTCGTCATAAATCTGATATGCCGTGCCGAAGGCGAGGCCGAATTGCCGCAAGGCCGCGCGTTCCGCCGCGCCCGCGCCGCTCAAACAAGCCGCCAGTTCGCAGGAGAGCGCGAACAACTCCGCCGTCTTCATCTCCAGCACGCGAAAATATTCCCGCCGCGACCGCTCGAAGTTGCGGCGGTGGCGCGTCTGCAAAATCTCTCCCGAACAAACCGTGTTGGTGGACGTGGCGACCGCCCGGCAGATTTCCGGCGTCGGAAAGCCCGCCGCCAGTTTCAACGCCTGCGCGAACAAACAGTCGCCGAACAGCACGGCAATTTCATTCCCCCAGTTCGCGGCCAGCGTCAGTTGTCCGCGGCGAATCTCCGCCTCATCCATGATGTCGTCGTGAACCAGCGTCGCCAGATGCACCATCTCGATGATGACGGCGATAGTGACGTGGGAATCGTTGACCTTGCCGAGCGAGTTCGCCGCCAGGGCCACGAGCGTAGGCCGGAGATGTTTGCCGTGACCGGTCAGGGCGTATTCGGCGTAGGGCGCAAGAGCGGGATCGAATTCGTTGACTTGTCTGGCGAGGCGAAGGGAAACCGCTTCAAGAAACGGCTCGACCGGTTCCACGATTTCTTTCCAGGAACTGGTCGGGATGGAGCGGAGTGCCCCATTAACCCGCGCCACTTTGGTTTCGGCAGCCAACATCTGCGCACGAATCTAAAGTCGCATCGCAGTCGAGTCAAACTTGTTGTGCCGCGCGCGCTTGCCTTGCCCGGGTTGTCCGCCTAAGCTGTCGCAACGTGAAACCACCCTTTGTCCACGTCGAGGAAAAGATTGACCGCTTCGTCGGCAAACGAACGCAGACGCCGGACAGTCTCGAAGCCGGAATGAAATGGCAGGAGACGGCGGTGGAGCTTCACAAAAGTTTCAAACACCGCTGGTGGCCCAAGGGCGTTTATCGCTTCAAAACTCACGAGGAGGCCGACGAATGGATGACCAAAATGCTGGCCCGCAGCAATCTGCCGAAAACCTGATCAGCCGTCCGCCGACCCAGACAGAGCTGGTGAGCACTGCGAGGAATTGAATCAGCGCGGTGCAGAGTCGAATTCGTGAAGCCGGAAGATTCAAAAGTGCAGTTCAGTCACAGGCTCGACCGTCAATTTGACCCTCCGCCATTGCCATGAACAATCTCAACCAAATGAGTTATGAAGAATTTGGAGGACTGCGGTTTCTCGATTTCTTTCCCAAAACGGAATATTACTCCGAGGATGATGTTGGATGCACCGAGCACGGGATCGGGTTAGCCTGCGATTATGGCTACGGGCATACGGCTTTCGTATGTCCCCTTGATGCAAAAAATCAAACCGCCGAAATAGCGTTGGACTTTGACAACAGATGCCCGGAGGCAGAAGGCAACGCACTGTTGAAACACCTTGGCCTTCCAATCCGGCGGGGCATGAATTACTCGAAGGTGAAATGGTGTCTCGGCACCCCGATTGACGACCGCCCGACTTATCTGATTTTTGTGGTTGGTTCAACTTGGCCATATTACGTGAGTTGTTTTATCAGGGAGCGTGACGGTTTATCGCGCGTCTGCATTTGCCGAAAAGACCTAAGCGATATTTTTGAAGACGCGATGTGACGATTTAGCGTCCACTCGGAATTGATTTCTCCATGAGGCTTGGAGCGCAAAGCTTGTGTGTTTATCCTCTCCCGCGTGCAAACGCCCGCGTCACCACTCGCCGACCACCCGTCGCTCACGCAGGTCACTGTGCCCGACCTGTGGCAGCAGCAGGCCGTCGCCGCGTTGCGTGAGGGCAAGGACGTCGTCGTGCAAGCGCCCACCGGCTCGGGCAAGACGCTGATCTTCGAACTCTGGTCCAACAACGGCAAACCGCGCGGCCAGGCGATTTACACCGTCCCGACGCGCGCGCTCGCCAACGACAAACTCGCCGAGTGGCGTGCGCGCGGCTGGGAGGTTGGCATCGCCACCGGCGACCTCGCCGAAAATCTCGACGCGCCCGTCATCGTCGCCACGCTCGAGACGCAGAAGAACCGTCTCATCGCCGGCGACGGCCCGATGCTGCTCGTCGTGGACGAATACCAAATGATCAGCGACCCGGATCGCGGGTTAAACTACGAACTCGCGCTTGCGATGGCCCCACCGCAAACGCAACTCCTCCTTCTCAGCGGCAGCGTCTCGAACCCGCATCACGTCGTCCAATGGCTGACGCGGCTCGGTCGCAAGGCGACTTTGATCCGCCACGAGCATCGCCCGGTGCCGCTGGAAGAAGTTCACGCGAACAACCTGAATTACCACGTGCCGACGGAGATTCGCGGCTACTGGCCGCGTCTCGTCGCCAAATCCCTCGCGGAAGACCTTGGGCCCATTTTGATTTTTGCTCCGCGACGACAGGGCGCGGAAATGCTGGCCGCCGACCTCGCGCGGCAATTGCCCACGCCGAACCCGCTTCAGCTTTCCACCGAACAAAAACAAATCGTCGGCGAGCATCTCGCGAAGCTGCTCAAGAGCCGCATCACGTATCATCACAGCGGACTCAGCTACGCCGCGCGCGCCGGCGTGATCGAACCGCTCGCGAAGGCCGGCCAGCTTCGCGTCGTCGTCGCCACGATGGGACTCGCCGCCGGAATCAATTTCTCCCTCCGCAGCGTCGCGCTCGCCGGCGAATCCTATCGCCGCGATGCCGCCGAACACCCGTTGCGCGCCGATGAAATCCTGCAAATGTTCGGTCGCGCCGGCCGCCGCGGGCTGGATGAAACCGGTTACGTGCTCATCTCCGCGAATGAGATTCGTTTGCTCGACGCGCGGGCCTGCCATCTCGCGCGCAGCGGCGCGGTGGATTGGAGCGCGTTGCTCAGCCTGATGCAAACCGCCGCCGAGCAGGGCCGCGATCCCTTCACCGAAGCCGTGCGCGCGCAGGAACGATTGTTCACGACCAAGCCGATTTTCCTTGGCGTGGAAGAATCCTTGAAGCATCCGGAGACGCCGTGCGGTCTCAAGACCGACGCCGAGCGCGCCCGTCACGTCCGCAAACGCCAGCGCGAAATGCTCAACAGCCGCGGCGAGTGGGAGACGTATCCGGCGCTGGAAGAAAAAGCGGTGAGAGACATTTGTGTTTTGAACCGCCCTCACCCCGGCCCTCTCCCCCAGGAGAGGGAGAATCGTCCTCAGTCTCTCGCTACGACGGAAGTCGGAGATGGCAGCAAGGTCTCTGAACAATTCAACACCGTCCAACCGCTGCCCCCTCTCCCCGGGGGAGAGGGTCAGGGTGAGGGCGAGCGTGAAACCAATTCTATTTCAGGATTTCGTTCTGCCCTTTCCGTCCAAGCCGCCCTCGAAAAAGTCGGCACCGGCATGATCGTCGTGCTGGAAGAAAAAGCCGACGGCCAGAAAATCTACGGCCGCGCCTCCGCCGTGGCGGATGTGTTGAACGACGACCGCGTCATCATCGCCAAGTGGGTGCGACGGCTGACGGATTGGAACGGTCGCCAATGTGAAATGTCCGTGTGGACGGAAAAACTCGCGCCGCTCGTCGAACAAAAACTCGCCGCGCAGAAAACTCCCGTCGTGAAGTTCGTGAAGCAGGCGCAACGGATTCTCGCCTACACCAGTATCGCCGATCTGACGATGCGCGTCCCGGTGGATAAATTTGCGGTCGCGCTCTGGAAACCCATCGAGCGTGAAGTGCTGCCGTACGATTGCGCGCAATGCTCGCTCGTCGAGACGTGCAAGAAGCTCCTCACCGCCACCGGCACGGCGATGACCTGGCGGCGGCTCCATCTCGTGGACGAGCGGGGCAACCCGACGTTGCGCGGGCGCATGGTGAGTTTCTTTTCGCAGGGCGACGGACTCGCCATCGCCGCCGCGCTCGAGGACGAGCGTTATCCGCTCGACGAATTGATCTACGACGTCGCGAATCTCGACGCGGGTTTCCGTTTCTGCGGCGACGAGAATCGCTACGGCGGGCGGCTCGCCAACGCGTGCCATGAAAAGTTTCAACTGCAAAACATCCCCGGCTATCTCGAAAACGGTTTGCCGCCGAAGTACGGCGCCGGTGCGGAAGCCGTGGTGCAATCGGTCCATCACAACCCGCTCGCGAAGCACGCGTGGGTCACGGACCTGCTCGGCGCGGGCGACATTGACCGCGCCATCATCGAGTGGCGCAGCCTGCTCCGGCAGATCGCCCACGCGCCGGAACTCGACTGGCCGCGTTGGCGCGCATTGCAAGCGATGGCGAAAACCATCCTCGACCAGACCGAATCACCGACGCTCACCGAATTGCCGCGCTTGGAATACAACCAGACGCGCCGCGTGGATCATCGGTTGATTTTGCGCCGGCACTGAAGTCCCGCGTCACCGGCCGGCCGCGACCCGCAAATCTTTTTCCGCGGCGGCGAGGTCGAGGAAGCCGTCCTTCTTCTTGAGCTTGTTCCATTTCTTCTCCAGCCGGGCGATGCGTTTCTCCAACGCGGGATGGCTGTCGAATGCGTGTGTGCCAAAATCCAGCCGCCGTTGCGCCACCTCGTACGTCCGCAATCTCTTCAACGCCTCGATCTCTCCGCGCGGATCAATGTTCGCCGCCACGAGCATCTGCCAGCCCACGTCGTCCGCCTCCATTTCGTAACCCTGCGAGAACGATTGCTGCACCATGATGTCGGAAGGCCAGTCCACTTCCAAAGTGGCGACGCTGCCGCCGCTGAGAAACATTTCCACGATTTTGAAAAAGCCCGCCGCCGCCGCGCGCTTTCGCAACAGGTGTCGCTCCGTCACGTGCGCTACCTCGTGGGCGATCACGCCCAGCAATTCTTCCGGCGTCTCCACCAGTTTCAGCAGCCCCGTCGTCACGACGACGTGCCCGCCGCCCATCGCGAAGGCGTTCGGCTCGTCGTCGTCGAGAATATTAAAATCGAGCGCGTTCGTTCCGATCTTCACCGTGCTCGTCAACGGCGCGGCCAGAGCCTCCAGCCGCGCCACCCGCTTCCGATCTGGCAGCAGGCCGCCGTCTTTTTGCAACTCCGCGAGCTGCTCGTCGCCGAGGGCCTGTTCCAACGCGGGCGGAACTTTCGCCACCAGCGACCGCGCCATCGCGCTCGCCACGACCTGCCCGAGCCAGACCACCACCACGAAGCCGCCCAGCACGTAGCCGAGAATCTTCAGCCGCCGCCACAATTCGCGCGACGACGCCGAGTGATCCAACTGCGCGCGCAGATTGTTCATCGAACCGACGTAAGGATGATCGAGCACCGAGTCGTCGGTCGTGAAAATTTCCCACTCCGGCGCGTTGCAGTCGTGAAAATAAATCCGCTCATCGTCTCCCTTCCCGAGCCGCACGCGCAACCGCGCCAGCGGAATGTCAATGTCCACCGCTTCGGATTGAAACCGGAACTGCCAGCGATCAATGAAAATGCGACCGACCGCCACCTCGTTGCCGAGACTCGGGTGGAACGCGCTCGCCTCAAAAGTTGAACTCGCCTCGTCCATGCTATCTCGTTTCCTTCAACGGCTGCGGAATCGCGCTCCCGTCCTTGCGCGGGTCCGACGCGCCAAAATTTATTCCCGTGGCAAAATCCCGCAACACCGCCTGACCGCCGCCGACGTCCGCGGCGAACTCACCGCGCAATTCGATCTGGTGCCCGCGTTGTTCGAGCGCCGCGCGCACCGCCGGCGGCACGCGCGATTCCATTTCCACATCGCAACCGTCGAACGTCATCTTCGTGAACCGCGGCGCTTCGAGCGCGGCCTGGATGTTCAGGCGATGATCCACCACGTTCGCCACGAACTGCGCGTGCGCCTGCGATTGATTCCAGCCGCCCATGATGCCGAACGCGATCCGCACGTCGCCCTTCGCCATGAACGCCGGAATGATCGTGTGCAGCGGTCGCTTGCGACCCGCGAGCGCGTTCGGATGCGCGGGATCGAGGCTGAACAAGCCACCGCGATTTTGTAGCGCGAACCCGACGCCGTCCGGCACCACACCCGAGCCGAACGAGTTGTAGTTGCTTTGAATGTAGGAAACCATGTTCCCGTCCGCGTCCACCACACAAAGGTAAGTCGTATCCGTTCCCATCGGTGGCGGCTGGCCGTGAGGCACGCGACAGTTGGCTTTGTTCATTTCAATGAGCTTCGCTCGTTGCGCCGCGTAATCCTTGGAGAGAATTCCTGCCACTGGCACTTTGGCGAAATGCGGATCGGCCACAAAGTTCAGCAGGTCGGCATACGCGAGCTTCTTCGCTTCGATCATCACATGCAACGCGTCGGTGGAATTCGCACCGAACTTCGCCAGTGGATAATTCTCCATCACGTTCAACATGGCCAGCGCCGCGATCCCCTGCCCGTTCGGCGGCAACTCGGAAACCGTCCAGCCGCGATAAGTCGTCGAAATCGTCTCGACCCACTCCGGCGAGAACCTGGCGAAATCTTCCGCCGTCAACTTGCCGCCACGATCAGCGGAACATTTCAAGATGCGCTTCGTGATTTCGCCGTCGTAAAACGCCTTCGCCCCGCGCCGCGCAATTTGTTTCAACGACCACGCCACTTCCGGATTGCGGAACATCTCGCCCGGCCTCGGCGCCATTCCGTCGTGGAGAAAAACCCGCGTCGCGTTCGTATCGCTGCGCAATTTCCTTTCACTCGCGATCCAGTAGTCGGAAAAAATCTCCGTCACGGGAAATCCTTCGTCCGCCAGTCGGATCGCCGGCGCGAGCACGGTGCTCATTCGCTTGCGGCCAAACCGGTCGAGCAACGCGTGCCAGCCCGCCACGCAGCCCGGCACCGTGACGGAATGGATTCCGCTCTGCGGCATCGCGGCGAAACCTTTGCCCTTTAGGGATTCGATGCTCGTCCCCGCCGGCGACCAGCCGCTCGCATTCAGCCCGTAAAGTTTTCCACTCTTCGCCTCGTACACGATGGCGAACAGGTCACCGCCCATGCCGTTGGCCATCGGCGCGACCACGCCCATCGCGGCGTTGGCCGCCACCGCCGCGTCAATCGCATTGCCGCCTTGCGCCAAAACTTGTGCGCCGATTTGCGAAGCGAGCGGGTGTTCGGTGGCCACGATTCCACTCCGGGAGATGACCATCGAGCGCGCCTGCGAACGGTCAGCGGCACGCGAAGTCGGGAACGCGACGACGAAAAGGAAAAATCCGAGCCAGAGTTTTGAACCGGAGATCATCGCGCGGTGTTAGTTCACCACGAGGATGCGGTAAAACCGCGCCGCCTGCAACAACGAGTCCGGCTTGGAAACCATCGCGCCCGTGCCCGTGACATCTCCGGCCAGATTGCTCCACGACGCCGCGTTCAAGTCGCTCTTGAATTGCACGCGATAAATTTTCCCCGGATAGCTCAACCAGTTCAACGTGAAGGTGCCGCCGCCCACGCTCCAGCTCGCGATGCTTGGCGCCGGCGGGATGATTTCGATGCCGCTCAGCTTCGCTTCGTTCGATGCGCCGCGTGTGAGGGCGACGGTGATCTGCCCGCTTCCATCCGCGTTCGCCGTGAACGAGCGCGTCACCCCGCGAAACTTCGCGCCCGCCGCGGCGAAGATGTCGAAGTTCGTCAGCACCTGCGAGCCGTTGATGGAAACATGAAAGCGCCGGTCGTTCGTCGTCGTGACCGACGGCGAAATCTCCGCGAAGTGCAGCCGCACGGTGTAGGCGCGGCCCGGCATCAGGTTCGGCAACGTGTAGCTGAAATTGCTCCACCGCTCGGTTTGATAAACCAGTTGCGGCGCGGCGAACGCGACGCCGTTCGTGTCAATCGCCGTCGCGACGGAAAAAACATTCGTGCTGCCGCTCCAGAAATTGTCCGCCGCGAAATTTCCGACCGCGTTGCCGCCGGTGTTCAGCGCGTAGCCGGAAACGTAAACGACGATGTTCGAATCGAGCACGTTGTTCGCTTCGTTCCCCTCGGCGAAGCGGTTGATGTCATCCACGTTCGCCGTGACCGTGTGCGCGCCGGCTGTCGCGGTCCAATAGTTCACGCTCGGCCCGCCGTCCGCGGTGAGCGTCACCGACGATCCCGCGGCGAGCGCCGAACTGTATCCGCCCGACCACGAGTATTGCACGCCGTCCACGAGGAAGCCGACACCCAACGTCACGCCCGCTGGCGTCGCCGCCGCGCCTTGATTCTTCACCGTCGCGCGAAACACCACGTTCGTTCCCGGCCCGATGTGCGCCGCCGTCCAACTGATCGCCGTCACGATCACGTCAGGCAAACCATTCGTCGGCGTGGCGCTCGCGGTGTTCGAGTCGGCGCTCTCGCCGTTCGCGTTCACCGCGGACACGCGATAGAAATAAGTCGCGTTCGGTGTGAACGACGTGTTCACGTAGCTCGTCGTCGTGAGGTTGCTGGCAATGACGGAATACGGCCCGCCGGTGGCCGTGGCGCGTTTCACTTTGAAACTGTTGGCGAACCCGCCGGAGTTCCAGTTCAAGGACACGCTCCCGTTGCCCACCGTCGCCGTGAGTCCCGTCGGCGCGGGCGGCGGGTTGGTAGAGGTCACATTCGTCGGCCAGCGGTAAAGCTGCGCGACCGATGCGTCGAGGTCGGCGAGGATTTGCGCCTTGTTCGTGTTGCTCGCGCCGTCAATGTTCCAGCCGTCGCAGAACGAACACCAGCGGTAAAAATTCACGCAGCGAAAAATCGGCCGGCCATTCGTGGCGGCGGATTGGTTGTGGCGATTGAACTCCGCGAAAATTTCCTGCATCCAGCCGGCCACATATTTTTTCGTCAGGTCTTCGCCCGGCGGCCCGCCGCCTTTCCAATAGTAAAGCCCGTTGCACTCCGTCACGTAAAGCGGCAGCGAGTAGAGCGCGGGCGGGATGCCGAAATCAATCCAGTCCTTGTAAACATAAAAACTCGAGTAAAGCCCGAGGCTGCCGAACGTGCTCGTGCTGTGGATGTCCGCGTACGTGTAGCCGCGTGAACCGATGTGCAACGCGATGCCGTCCACCGGCCCGGTGTTCGTGATGGCCGTGAGCATCTGGTTCTCGTACTGCACCCACGAAAGCGGCTGAGCGTCGTGCGGATAATCCGTGCCGCTGATGTTTTGCGTGCCCGAACCGTACGGCCCGCCCCACGGCGCGGTCGCTTGCGGAAGAATCTTGTCGTTCGGGCGGATCGCTCTGATCGCGTTGTAACATTTGCGGAAACAATTCGCATAGTCCGACGGCGAAACGTAATTGAAGCGGCTGTTGCCCGCATCGAACGGCCACTCCGCCGCCAGGTTCAATTCGTTCCCGATGAGCCAGAGGTTGCAGCCGGAAGAATTAGCCACGAAATTTTTGCAACGCGTTGCGAAGTCGTCGTACTTCGCGGCGATGGGAATCGTACCGTCGGGATAGTAGCCGTAGTTGATGCGGCAGATGATCGTGTGCCCGGCGTTCGACAGCGCCGTGAAGTTCGCCCCGCTGAAATCATTCGTGTTCGCCCCGACCGCCACCGTCGCCGTCACCCAGCCGCCCGTGCCGCCCGTGCCCGACTTGATGTGATTCAAAAACTCGCTCGGGTCCGGATCGTGATCGTGGATGCCGTAGAGAAAAGGTGATTCAGCCGCGCGCAACGACACCGCTGCCAACGTCACAGCCGAAACCAGCATCATGAAACGGTTCAAGGACTTCATCACGAACGACACCGGGAATATACGTTGCCAAAAAGATTTTCAAAGCCCAATGCCGACCACCGGGCGTCATTTCGGCGCCGACGTTCGCTCCTGCAGCCACACCACGTCCGGGTTGTTGGCCGACGCCACGTTGAGCGGCATCGTGCCGGTGTAGGTGACGGCCGGCATGGTGCGCGCGTCTTTCCATTTGTGGATCTCCGAATGGCCATCCGCGAAGGCGAAGCCCGCCGCGCCCGCGTGAAAGCTCGCGGGGAAATCCACGATCCTCGCCGCGGCCCCGGTCAAGGCACACTCCACCGCCAGCCCCGCGTCGTTGATGCTGTCGGGATGCTCGTCCGCGATCACCCAGGTCATCGCGGCGCCGGGCCGGGTCAGCTCGGTGAATTTACCGTAGATGCGCCAGAGGTCGTTCGGCGGATTGCTGTGGTCGCCATCGAGCCAGCCGCCGGTCACGTTGCGCAACGGCGGATTGATCATCGTACCGATGGCCTGACTCATCGCGACGCTGCGCACGCGCTCCCGCCACTGGCCGCCGGCGTTCACACCACTGCGGTCGGCGGGACATTTGTAAACCGCGGCGGACTTCATGTAGGGCCCGAGCCGGGCGTATTGCACGTCCGTGAGGAACTGCGGGCTGTAGTTGTCAATGTGCGCCGGATCAAAATTCATCGAACCGCCGACCCAGTTCCCGAACGCGGCGTTGTCCTCGTTGGGCGGGAACACGCCGCCGTTGTCGTCCGAGTACATGTGCCACGCGAGCATGATTTGCTTCGTGTTGTTCATGCAATAAATCCCGTACGCCCGCATCTTGGCGCGACCCAACGCCGGTAACAGCATCGCAGCGAGAATGGCGATGATGGCGATGACGACGAGCAGTTCGATCAACGTGAAACCCGCCGACCCGCGCGCCCGCGGGCGGAAGTTTTTGGCTGGCGTCACTGTTTTCATGCCGGATGAAACTGTCTATTGAAACAGCGCACGGTAAAACCGAAACGCCGAATTCCCCGCCGCCACGTCAGTAAAGGTGAACGGGGCCGCGTTCGTGCGGATTGAAATCCACGATGTCAGGTTGGTCGAATATTGCACGATGTAGTTTACGTTCGTCGCGCCGTTCACATAACACTGGAATTGGCCGGCGACACGCGCCGCGTCGCTCAACGTGGCTACGGTGTTGATGGGCACAATCTGGATCGCGTTCAGCGGCGCGCGCGGATGCGCGTCGGACGCGTAATCGCCCTTCGCCGCGATGGCGAAACTCGCACCGCGCACGTTGCGGAAGCGACAATAATTTCCCGACGGCGCGCCCGCACCGCCGCTCGTCGAATCGGCCTCGGTGTAAGTGCCGCTGAAATCCGGCGCGCCGCCGTCATCACGAACGTATTTTGAAACCGTGGTGATGCCCGAACCGGAGAGCGTGTATTTTCCGACGCGCGTCGCGCCACCGTTGTCGCCCATCGAATAAACGATCACGTCGAACAGCGGAAACTTCAGTCCCGACACCGTCGCGGTCGTCGTAGAAGTATCACCCGTGTCGAGATAACCTTGCGCGAGCGCGTAGTCGGCGGGCGACGTCGGCACCGAACCAAAACCATGCGTGCCGCCGCCGGGTGTGGACCACGTCACCGTCACACTGCCGCCGAGACTGATGCCGGTGCCCGTGCCACCCTGCGTGAGATTGTTCCAACTGCGCTGCGGCACCACGCCCGCCGGCTCGCACACCGGAACGGAATCGTCCGTCGCGTCGGGGTGCATGAAATTCAAACCGATGGGCGCGCGCAATTGTGCCGTGCCGCCGGGCCAGGTGTATTTCTCCGTCACCGCCACGTCGAGGTCGCTCAGGATTTGCGCCTTGAACAGATTGTCGCCGCGATCAATGCCCCATTCATCCTGCGGCCCCCAGCGATACATGTTGAAGCAGCGGAAAATCGGCTTGCCGGTCATGAGTGCGTTCTCATTGTAGCGGTTGATCTCGGCATAGACCGCCTGCATCCAGCCGGCCTCGTAGTGCGCGAAAATATTTTCCGGATGGCCGCCCTTCCAGAAGTAGTAGCCGTTGCACTCGGTCGCGTAGAGCGGGAGGTTGTAAAGCGTGCTGGGGATGCCGAGGTTCACCCAGTCCTTGTAAACAAAGAAACTGTTGTAAAGCCCCGCCGCCGCGCCGGAAAAAGTCGCCGTGCTGTGAACATCGCTGCAATTGTAGCCGCGCGAACTGACGTGCAACGCGATGCCGTCCACCGGCCCGGTGTTCGTGATGGCGATGAGCATCTGCTTGAGGTGATTCGGCCAGGTCAGCGGATTGGCGTCGTGCGTATAGTTGGTGCCGAGCCAGGTGAGACTCTGCGAGTTCGCCGCGTACGGCCCGGCGAAACACGCCGGGGCTTGCGGCAGGACGCGGGCGTTCGGCTGGACGGCCTTGATGGCGTTATAGACCTTGCGGAAGCACAGGGCGTAATTGGACGGCGTCACGTAGGCGGAATGATTGATATTGAAATCCACCGGCCATTCGCCCGCGATGTTCAGTTCATTCCCGATCGTCCAGATCGAACAGCCCGCCGAGTGCGCGACGAAGTTCGAGCAGCGCTTCGCGAAGTCGTCATACTTCGCGACCAGCGGAATCGTGCCGTTGGGAAAGTAGCCGTGGTTGATCCGGCAGATGACCGTGTGGCCCTGATTCGAAAGAAAGGTGAAGTCCACGCCGCTGGCATCGTTGGTGTCCGCGCCGACTTGCACCGTGGCCGTGACCCAACCCGGCCCCGCCGGCGCAATGTGGCCGAGATATTCCGAAGGGTTCGGATCGTCGCCAAAGATGCCGTAGAGATAGGGCGACTCAGCAGCGAACAGCGACGCGCTAAAAAACAGACTGGCGGAGAGCAACCAGCGCGAACCGACTGGGGCCGAGGACTTCATGCGATGACACGGGCATAACCCAATCCGCCCGGATATTCAATGGTAAAGAATCAACGCGCCGGCTTCGCGTGGTTTGTCGGCCAGGCGTATTTCTTCGCCATCGCCTCGTCGAGGTCAGTGAGGATTTGCGCCTTGAACGGACTGCCGTCAATGTTCCAGCCGTCGCACCCCGCGCACCAGCGATACAAGTTCACGCAGCGAAAGATTGGCTGGCCCGTCGCGGACGCGGATTGATTGTGGCGATTGATCTCCTCGTAAACCGCCTGCACCCAGCCCGGCTCGTAATGCTTGCTCACGTCGTCGCGGCCCCCGCCGCGCCAGAAATAGTAGCCGTTGCACTCCGTCACGTAGAGCGGGAGCGAATACAGCGCCGGCGGAATCCCAAGCTCAATCCAGTCGTGGTAAACTAAAAAACTTTTGTGCAAACCCGCTCCGCCGCCAGACGTGAACTTCTCCGTGCTCATCACATCCGCGCGCGCGTAACCGCGCGAATAAATATGCAGTGCGATGCCGTCGAGCGGACCGGAATTCGTGATTGCACTGAGCATCTGGTTGAGATGTTGCACGCAGTTGAGCGGGTTCGCGTCCGAGTGATAATTCTTTTCCCCCAGCGGCAATTTCTGTTCGCGAAACGGCCCCGAGAACGGCGCGGGCGCTTGCGGCAACACCTTGTCGTTTGGACGTACCGCCTTGATCGCGTTGTAAACTTTCCGGAAGCACGTCGCGTAGTTTGATGGCGACACGTAATCCATTCGCTCCGTCGCCGGATTGAACGGCCACTCGCCCGCGATGTTCAGCTCGTTGCCGATGATCCAAAGGTGACAGCCCGGCGAATGCGCCACGAAATTCGCGCAGCGCGCCGCGAAATCATCATACTTCGCCGGCAACGGAATCGTGCCGTTGGGAAAATAGCCGTGATTGATCCGGCAGATGACCGTGTGGCCCACGCGCTCCAGCGAAGTGAAGTCCACGCCGCCCGCGTCATTCGTGTTCGCACCGACCGCGACCGTGGCCGTGACCCAACCGCCGCTGCCCGTGCCCGCCTTGATGTGATTCAAATACTCCGACGGCTCCGGCTCGTGATCGTGGATGCCGTAGAGGAATGGCGATTCCGCGGCGGGCAGCGAAGCCGCCAGCAGGAACAAGCCGATGGACAGACGAACTGGTTGAACACGACTCGAAAGCTTCATGCGGGATTTACCCATACTGCTTTCGGCACCGAGGTTCAAAACATTTAATCCCGCGGATTTTTCATCGGAGGATTTTACTTGGCGCACGCGAAGAAACGCGGCAATACATCCCAACCAGTAAAGTTTCAACCCGATCAAAACATGACAGCATCGAACCAAGGCCTCCGCCGCCTCGCCAAATGTCGCGCCCCGCTTTCCGGCATTGTCCGAGCGATTGCGAGATTTCCGCGCACATTGCTTGACGCAGAGGATGTAGCGGAGCGAAGCCGCAACCAAACGGACGGCCCGAAGAAACCGCAGAGACGCGATAGACGCAGAGGTTTTTGTTCGTCGGCTTTTCTCTGCGGATATCGCGTCTCGGCGGTTGAATGGCTTGTCCAAAAATCTTCGCGGAACGCGTCGAAGCTGGGAGATAACAGTGCAAAGGCCGGCGCGGAGGAACGCGAAGGCCGTGATTCTCTGCGGCCTTTGCGAAGACCTTTGCGTCCTTTGCGTTTGATCCGTGCCGACCTTGTGGTTTCGTCCGCATCGCGGTACGTGCTCGCGGCTCTCGTGCTCGCGGGTGCCCTAACATCCCAATCGGTTTCGGCAGCGGACGTAAAGCGCCCAAATATCGTCGTCATTCTCGTGGACGACATGGGTTTTGCCGATCTCGGCTGTTACGGTGGTGAAATCTCCACGCCGAATCTCGACCGGCTCGCGGGCAACGGCGTGCGGTTCACTCAATTTCATAACACGGCGCGTTTGCGAGCAAAGAACCGGCGCGCGCGAAATCACTCGCCGCCAGGTGGGATGCCTACGCCGCGCGCGCAAACGTGCTGCCGCTGGGCGGTTGGAAGGCGGGCGATATATCCAAGAAAGCGAAGAAGGCCAAAGCCGTGGCAAAATAATTTTAGGTTCGGCGGAGCCGCCGCGGTGGCGTACTGAGTTAAGATCAATGACAGGAAAATGCGTGACAGGAAAATGATTCAGTGTCTGTTTCAATTTTCCTGTCACCCATTTTCCTGTCATTGCTTCACTTCCCATCCCAAACCACTTTCCCATCCACCACCGTCATCGTCACCTTCACCTTGTCAATCTGGACGGGATTAATCTTGAAGATGTCGCAGTCGAGCAGGACGAGGTCGGCGAGTTTGCCGGGCGTGAGGCTGCCTTTCACGGGGTCCTGAAATTCCGCGTAGGCTGAACCCATCGTGAACGCGCGGATGGCTTCTTCGAGCGTGATCTTTTGCTCGGGCACCCAGCCGGTCGGATGTTTGCCATCGAGCGTCTGACGCGTGACGGCGGCTTTCAAACCTTCCATCGGATTCAGCGGCGCGACGGTCCAATCCGAACCGAACGCCAGCACCGCGCCCGCGTCGAGCAGCGAGCGGAACGCATACGTGCCCTTCGAGCGCTCGGGGCCGATGCGTTTGTCGCACCAGCGCCAGTCGTCCGCGCAATGATACGGCTGCATGGAGGCGATGACCATTTGCGAGCCGAAGCGTTTGATTTCGCTCGGGCGCAAATGCTGCGCGTGTTCAATGCGGAAGCGCCGGTCGCGCGGGCCATTTTTCTCCGCGACCTGTTTGAAGATTTCGAGGATTTGAAAATTCGCCTCATCGCCGATGGCGTGGATCATCACGTGCAAACCGCGTTTGTCCGCCGCCTCGACGCGCTGGAGCATGACGCCCTCGGGCAACATCTGATCGAAAAGCAACCCGCGCGTGCTCGGCGCGTCGCTGTACGGCTCGAAGAACAACGCGGTGGTCGAACCGAGACTGCCGTCCGCAAAACCTTTCAGCCCGCCGAGGCGCAACCAATCACTCCCAAACGCGCCGCGCACGCCGGTCTTGCCCAGCACTTCCCACGACACGATGGAGCGCATCCCGTAAATGCGCGTCTTCAACTCGCCGTGTTCGTGCATGAATTGATAAAGCCCGATGTCGTCGCCCGCGGACATGTCTTGAACACTCGTGACACCGACGCGCGCGGCGTGCTCGGTCGCGGCGAGCGCGGCGGCGTGGTTCTCGTCCCACGAGCGCGCGGGAATCGCGCGATCCACCAAATCCATCGCGGCGTCTTTCAGAATGCCGGTCGGTTCGCCCGTCGGCTCGCCGGCTGCCGGTTCGCGCACGATGACGCCGCCGGGAACTTCCTTCGTCTCCTTCGTCACCTTCGCGAGCTTGAGCGCGAGAGAATTCGCCAGCGCCATGTGACCGTCGGTGCGGTTGACGAACACCGGATTGTCCGGCGTGACGGCATCAATCCATTCCTTCGTCGGCAAGACCGCGCCGGGAAATTTTTCATGATCCCAATCGCCGCCGAGAATCCAGCGGCCTTTCGGAATCTTCTTTGCGAACTCAGCGATGCGCCGCGTGAACTCGGCGCGCGACGTGGCGTCGCGCAAATCCACGTTCGTGATTGAGTAGCCGCCCATGAGCCAGTGAACGTGCGCGTCGTTGAAACCTGGTAAAACTGATCTGCCACCCGCGTCCACGACGCGCGTCGTCGGCCCGGCGAGCGCGCGCACTTCCGCGCTCGTGCCGACGGCCGCGATGCGATTGCCTGAGATGGCGACCGCTTCCGCTTTCGGATGCGCGGCGTCCATGGTGCGAACGGCGGCGTTGACGATGATGAGGTCGGGAGCGAGCGACGGTTTTTCAGCGGTGGCAGTGGCGAGCATGGCGAGCAAAACAGTTGTGACCGGAATGATTAGTTTCATTTGGTGCGTTGGTTCGAGCGCGGGGAAGTTCTAGCCACGCGCCCGCCCGTTGTCACGGCGGAAACTGTAGGGCGCGACGTGAGGAGTGCTTCCTCAAAACGACTCGTTACCTCGTCGCCTACAAATCAGGGGTGTGATTAAAAACGGGTGAGGGGAATGGCGCTTAGATAAGGGCATGTGTCGTTGATTTTTTCTGGGTGGCTTCGGCAATGATTTCCTGCCGGGGGCGCATCAACAAGGGAAAGTTTTTCGGCCTCCGTTTCCTCATGCGCGGTTCG
>SIBJ01000009.1 GCA_009695195.1 Pedosphaera sp. | reverse complement strand
TTATCACTCCTCCAGAGCGTCGCTTCGCTCCGACCACTGTCCGACAGCCCCGGAACACTGTCCGACATGAATCGGAACAGGTGTCCGACAGCATTGGGATCCGCAGATTCGTGTGAATTCGTGAAATTCGTGTCACCGTTTGGCTGGCCGGTGCGAATGAATATGCCGCCCCGCCCGCCGCGCCGAAATGGAATGAAGGCCGGACGGGGCTTGCGATTCTTGGCCTTTGGTTCTACAAAGATTCCGCTCCGGACGGAGCTAA
Organism: Pedosphaera sp.; assembly: GCA_009695195.1. GTDB lineage: Bacteria > Verrucomicrobiota > Verrucomicrobiia > Limisphaerales > JADLHS01 > CAIKLQ01. The sequence goes on along the minus strand of SIBJ01000009.1, from coordinate 70,302 downwards.
CGCCCGATGAATGTGATGCCCGCCAACGATTTCACCCACGACGTCTTCCTCAGCCACAGCTCGAAGGACAAGGCGGTCGTGCGCGCCTCGGCGACTGGGAGCGCCGGCATCCCTGCCGGCGAGAATCTTTACGGGCAACACGCCGACAAGGATGCCGGCGCTCCCAGGCTGTTGCGGGCGGACGGGCTGCGCGGGTGGCTCGATGTCTGGGAAATCCGCCCCGGCGACAGCATCCCGGCGAAGATCGAGGAAGGGCTGGAGAACGTCACGTGCGCCGCACTCGGTGCGATGACGGATGCGGAGTTGAATTTCTAGAAGAACATGAGCGCAGCGAAACAACCGAAAGTTTGTCGCAAGTGCCGGAAGCCCCAGCAAAATGAACTGCACGTTCTGTGTGAGACTTGCAGAGAGCCCTTTGTTTCGCTCGACGAAGGGTTGCGGCTATTAACGAAGGACGAAATAACGGAACTTTCCTCTGCGATTCTTAAGGATAGGCGTGTTCGTTTTATTCGTTGGGTTTTTCCGTTTGCGGCTCTAGGCGGAGTTTTTTTTGGCTGCGCTTTTTCTCAATTGGCAGGCAGGCAAAAGGCTTCGTGCAGCTACAGAGGTGATTGAGCAAACCGCGAGCAACGAGGTGAAAAGGGCTTACTCCACAGCAACAAACCAACTCGCACGTCAATTTCAAATTTTTGCGCAAGATGCGAGCAACCAACTCGCTGAAGCTTATTCTTCGGTTACGAACCAGATTACAGAAGAGTTTCAGACTCCCAGGATCAAACAAACAGTCGAGGCTGTTGCCAAAGGCGAGGCGAAATTTATTCTAGAATCGGAGGTTCAACCCGTTGTTACAAATTTTACGGCAGAGGTTGCAAAAACACTGAATGCTCTCACTAGCGAACAGGATTTCCTGGCCATTGCAACCCGCGCACGGGCTCACGATTACAGAGCCTATCTGGAACTCCGTGAATTAGCGTCTCAGACGAACCCGATCGGAAGAACCGCAGAACAGGTTGTATCGGAAATTGAGCGTGCCCTAGATGTTGAACGCTCAACTCTTGGTAAGATGGTTTTTTTTGAGGGAGGCACGAAACAGTACGGCGGGCCTTTTACATCTGACGAGATCGCCCTAAAGCTCAAAAACGAGGCCAAAGCGAAATCTCTTGAAGGGGTCGTTAACGCTGCTCGCGATCTAAATCAACCGCTGTTCTTGGCGCAGTTTGTAAAACTCCTCACCGACGCTACTGATTTGATGGTTGCCGACCGATTGACATTATCGATTTCCGAGCTGACCAAAGAGGATTTTCGTCCACGCGATATTGAACAAATCAAATCCTGGTGGAACACCCATAAAAACTCTTACACGAATTGGCCCTATGAGGAACTCGATCAAGGCCTTCGAGACTTTGGCTCCGCCAATTATTCAGCGGCTTCCAAAATCATTTGATAAAGTACTGAGGCTTGATCCTGCGGCCGGAGTTTCACGCGCTTTCTGTATTGCGTGCTGTTTGGAATCGGGCGAAACGAACAAAGCCATGGCACTTGCGAAGGAATTCCAAGACGCTTCTACGCGTTGGGCTCAATGGGCTGCAGCAAAGACAGAATTGGAAATCGGTGACGTCAGCAACGCCACGGTTCGGCTTGCTTTCATTACGACCAATTTCCCGACAATGGGAAATCGTCCGCAACCAGGCTTTGATATTTGGAAGAAAGTTGACTGGCAGTTGTTTGACAGACTCACAAGATAGGCAATGCCATAGCGCGTTTCTTAGCTCGTCATCTCGCCATTTCCAACTTGAGCAGGGTTCGTGATGCGGCGCGGAGTTCACCGTAGGACTGGAAAAAAAGGTTTCAAAATTACCTCGCAACCGCCTACAACCCTCCGTGCCATGAACACCGTAACTCAACTAAAGACCATTTCCAGCAACACCAAATCCAAAGTCGCCGCCGAGTTGCCGTTCATCTCAAAAGCGCCGTGAATCCCGCCTGCTCGAAATGCTGGTCGCCGGTCAGCGCCTCGCGAATGTGCTGCTCCTTCATCACGGCAAAGCTGATGCAGTCGGTCAGTTGCCAAAGTTTGTCGTGGCGGCGGCGATAGAGGTTGAGTCCGGCAGCGTAAAGTTGCGGGCTGGAGGACAGCACCCGGAACTTGGGGTCGGCGCGAAGCGCATCCTGAAACACACTGAATTCCTCGCGCTGTCCAGGCGCGTTAAAGGCGTCGCCCAGTTCGATCAGAACGTATTCGGTTGTGAGAAAAGAAAATCCCTTTTTCCGCGACCACCCCACCGCCCGCGTATGGCACGGGTCGGCAGCATCCAGCAGGGCGATGAAATAGAAGGTGTCGGCGAAGAGGACGGCCATTATTTTTTGCGATGGCCTTTGACGTAGTGGCCGTGGTTGAGCGCGAAATCGCGCGGGAAGCGGCGTGGTTTGGCGAGCTTGAGCGCGAGCTTGAGAAACGGCGGGTCTCCGGGCAGCGCCACCAGCGGAATCAGCGCCACGTTCGTGCCCTCGGCCAGCTTGACGCCACGCGGGAGAGGCAGAACGCCGTTTTTCACTTTGCTAACGAGTTTAGCCGTCGTGCTCATGCAGGGAAGATAGGCCTTCTGCGGTGTGGGCCGCAATGGCGATTTCCAGCCGGCGAAGAGGGAGAGTGTGATTAAAAGTGAGTGAGGTTGTAGAATTACTGGCAGGGATTTTGGACTGCGGTGGCAAGTCGGACGCGACACCGCCTTCGAATGTGCGAGGCGCAGGGATACTTTCTCCTACATCGTGCGTGCCAAAGCGGTGTCGCGTCCGACTTGCCACCGCAGTCCACATCGCCCCTCCTCGTCGGCTAACCACCCCGTCCGTGCGAACCCCTCACCCGCTCTTAATCACACTCGGAGGAATGCTGGTCAGAAGAAAAAACTTCAAATCCCCTGCCTAACTCATGCACCCTTGCCGCCGCATGAACACAATTACTCAACTCAAAACCATTTCCGGCAACACCAAATCCAAAGTCGAAGCGGAACTCTCGCGCACGGGCGGCTTGCTGCGGCTCGCGCCGGGTGGTAGCCTTTGCCCATGACAACGATCAGTCCTGAATCCATCAGCACCGGCTTTACGCGAAAGCTGGTCGAGGACTGGGTGAACTCCTGCAACGATTTTCTCCGGTGGCAGCGCCGGGAAGTGATTGAGCGGAAGCCGGCGCCTGAAATCCTCGCCGAGCATCGTGACTCACTCAAGGTGATGCTGCGGCTGGGACGCAGTTTGCACGCGCAGGTCAGCGACCCGGATTTCCCGCTTCGGGGATGCGTTCCCGAAGTCGGCGGCAAGTTGCGCCAACTGGAAAAGTCATGGGAAATGATCCATAACCCGATGAGCGACGGCGAAGCCGACGCAATCTTACGGCAGGCGTTTCCAGATGAATCAGGAACTGGAAGCGTTGCTTAAGGCGTGAGACGCCTACTTGCAGGCGGGACAAGGGCGGGAAGCCGACCGGTTGTTGGAACGTTACGAGTCCGAGCTTGAGGCGATTTCTTCCCGAACCAAAATCCGTGCGGACCTCCTGGACCGCGCCGTGCAGCGCGCGTATCAACGGTGGCAGTGGGCCGTCGACCCAAAGTTTCCTCAAGCCTTGCGAAAAACCAAACTCGATTGATACGGTTTCGCCATCTGGCCGGGTTGGTTTCGTTCGCCCGAAGAAAAGACTTCAAATTGGCCGCGCAACTCGTTAGTTCTCCTCAGGCTGATCCGACGATTTAACGATTCAACGTATTAACAAACATGAACACTGTCACCCAACTCAAAACCATTTCCGGCAACACAAAATCCAAAGTCGAAGCGGAGCTTTCGCGCACGGGCGGCTTGCTGCGGCTCGCGCCGGCGTGGGTGCCGCGCTCGTTTCTGCAACCCGGCCTGCGCATCAAGTTGCATCCGGATGACACTTACGCCTACGGCGCGAATCGCGGCGGGATTGACGAGCGTTGGTTCGCTTCGACGACCGTGACGGCCAACGAAGGTCGCGCGGCGGACGAGGGTTTGAATTATTGCGTCGTAGGCAAGGAGCGGTTCACGTTGCGCAAGGCGGTGGAGGATTGCGGCGCGACGCTGGTCGGCAAGGCGATCTGGAAAAAATACGGGAAGTGGCCGGTATATTCCAAGTTCTTCGACAACATGGGGCCGATTCCGCATCACATGCACCAGAGCATGGCGCAGGCGAAGCTCGTCGGGCAGGAGGGCAAGCCGGAGAGTTATTATTTTCCGCCGCAGCACAACAACGTGGGCAACAATTTTCCCTTCACGTTCATGGGCCTCGAACCGGGCACGACGAAGGCGCAGGTGCGGAAATGTCTGGAGGATTGGAACAAGGGCGACAACGGCATCCTGGATTTGTCGCGCGCGTACCGGCTCAAGCCGGGGACGGGCTGGCTGATTCCGCCGTGCATTCTTCACGCGCCCGGCTCGCTCTGCACTTACGAGCCGCAATGGGGCAGCGATGTGTTCGGCATGTATCAAAGCATGGTGGAGGGCCGTTACGTGCCATGGGAATTGCTCGTGAAGGACATGCCCAAGGAGAAGCATCGCGACCTGGATTTCATCGTGGACCAGCTCGATTGGGCGGGCAACACGGACGAGCATTTCAAGGACAATCATTATCTCGAACCCGTGCCGGTGGCCGACACGCGCAAGGCGGGCTACGTGGATCGCTGGATTGTCTATGGCAAGATTGACGGCGAACAACTTTTCACGGCGAAGGAGTTGACCGTCGAGCCGGGCGTGAAATGCACGGTGAAGGACACGGGCGCTTACGGGCTGATTTGCGTGCAAGGCGTGGGCAAGATCAATGGCCAACTGCTCAACAGCCCGAAGCTCATCCGCTTCACGGAGCTGACGGAGGACGAATATTTCTGCACGGAGGACGGCGCGAAGGCGGGCGTGATGTTTGAGAACACGAGCGAGACGGAGCCGCTGGTGACGCTGCGTTATTTCGGCCCGGAGGTGAATCCGGACGCGCCGGCAATGGGGGCGTATCGGAAGAACCGGTTTTGATTCACTGAATTTAACCGCAAAGAACGCAGAGAGCACAAAGATTCTGGGATGGGAAATAGACCGACCACAAGGAACGCAACGAGAGCAAAAACAAAAACGCACATAAAACATTCCACTTCCCATCTCTGAGCTCTTGGCGTTCTCTGTGGTTAAAATCCAAGTAAGTGAGACCATGAAAGACATCAAAGCACTTTGCGACCAGGTTCGGCAAATCGCGTATGACATTCACGTTTATCACGCACACGGACATCTGGAGAAAGTTTACGAGAATGCGCTGGCGCATCGGCTGCGCAAGGCGGGACTCGACGTGAAGCAGCAGCACCCGATCAAGGTGTACGACGAAGATGGGACTCTGATCGGGGATTATCTGGCGGACTTGCTGGTGGAAGGAGTTTTGATCATCGAGTTGAAGACGGCAAAGACAATCGCCCCGGAGCACGAGGCGCAGATTCTCGGCTATCTGAAATCCGCGCTGCTCGAACACGGTTTGTTGATCAACTTCGGTTCTTACAAGTTTGAAATCCGCAAGTTCGCTTGGACGGAAAATCAACCGCAGAGAACACAAAGAGCACAAAGATTCATCTGTTTGTTCCTCTCTGCGCTCTCTGCGTTCTTTGCGGTTAAATGATTTCGGCAAATCTCCAGTTGCAGAGGTTCATCGCACTGCTACCGTTTTCCAGATGATGTACCGCAGTTGTTGTTTAGTCCTCGGTTTGGCGGCGCTGTCGCATTGCTTCCAAGGCCATGCCCAGATCAGCAAAGGCCACCAAATCTTGATTGACCGCGGCTTCCAAGTTCAGGGCTTGGTGAACAAGGACGACGTTTTCCATCTCAGCACCTACACGAACGCGAATTACAACTCGCTCGTCTGGCTCTGGACTTCCAATCCGTCGCTCATGGGTGCGGCGCCGGGCTTTCCGTGGTCGCGCTGGGCGGCGGATGAAACGCTCGTGCCGCCGCAAACCGGCGAAGCGCCTTACCTCAGCCAGCTCGTGACGTTGCAACTCGGCGACGAGTGGAATTTGAACGACGGCCCCACGCTCACCCGACTCGTCAACTGGTTTAACGCCGTCCGCGCCAACTGGCCCAACACGATTCTCTGTCACAACAATTACGGCGGCCAGCTCACGGACACCAACCTCGGCGCTTATGTCACCTACGCGCAGCCGGACATGCTTTCCTTCGACACCTATCCGTATTGGTATGACGGGCGGAACAATTCTGTCGGCGACACGCCGATCCATTGGTATGGCGACCTGCGGCGCTGGCGCGAATTCGCGCGCGGCGCGAACATTCCCCTCGCCTGCTACGTGCAAACCTATCACTCGGTCAGCGAAGGCGTGCGCGATCCCTCGGCGTCGGAGCTGCGCCTGCTGCATTTCGGCGCGATGGCGTTCAACGTGAAGGCACTGATTGATTTCACCTATAACACCGGCGCGTCGTCGCTCTTCAACAACGGCGCGGGCGGCGACAACTCTCCCAACGCGCTCTACACTGAGAAGGCGGATTGCGCGAAGCGCGCGCGCAATCTCGGCAAGGCGCTCGTCCGGCTCAAACCCATTGCCGAAGCCAGCCCGACCTACACCACGAGCATCATGTTCCTGCGCGGACGTGATTTCACCGGCAACATCAATCCCATTCCCATCGGCTTCAACGGTGACGACGACGCGCCGAACGATTACACCGACTGGATTTTCCAGCGCAACGATCCCTATCTCAACGGCTGGAGCGTGACGAACAAGGCCGGTTTGAAAAACGGCGGGACGAACGGCGACGTGATCATTTCCTGGTTCAAGCCACTCGACGAAAGTTTTGACGGCGCCGCCACCAACGAAGTTTACCTGATGGTGGTGAACGCGCTCTGCGCCAGCAACGGCACGCCAGCGGAATGTCTCCAGGAAATCAAACTCAACTTCCTCGACGCGTTTCCTTCGATAGACATGCTCGATCCGGTGAGCGGCCAGTTGACGAACGTTCCCCTGCCCGTCGTGAACTCGAAGCGCCAGCTAACGCTCAACTTGAACGGCGGCGACGCCGCACTTTTCAAATTCGCCGACGGCGCGCCGTTCGTGGGTTTTCCGTTCTCGACCAACGCGCCCGGAATCTCCAGTCCACCCGCCAGCCGGACCAATTTTGCGGGAACGGATGCGACGTTCAACGTCACGGCGACGGGCGCTGCTCCGCTCAGTTACCGCTGGCGCTTCAACGACACAACGATCGCCGGCGCGACCACCAACAGCTACACACGAGCGAATGTGCAGACGAACGACGCCGGCAGTTACACGGTCGTGGTCACGAACACTTCCGGCAGCGTGACGAGCGCGGTGACGACCTTGACCGTGATTCCCAATCAGGTGTTCCTCTATGAGCCGTTCGATTATCCAAACGTCGGCAGCCCGGTCAGTTCGAACACGCCGGCGAACTGGACCTTCGGTGGCACCGGCACCAACGACCTCAACGTGACCGCGGGCAACCTTTCGTATCCGGGCCTCGCGACTCCCATCAGTAACAGCGTGACCAACGGCGGCGTCGGGCTCGGCGTCCGGCGATCCTTCGGAACGGGCTTCACCAACGGGCAGCTTTATTTTTCGGCATTGTTCCGCATCAACAATCTTGGCCTGGGCACTTGGCTGGGCACAGCTTCGCAAGCTGGCGCGTTGACGGCGAATGACACCAACAGTTTTCGGATGGCCGTGCTGGTGAAATCCAACTCGCCATCGGGTTACGTCCTCGGCGTCCAAAAAGGCGGGACGGGAGTCACGGCTGCCTTCGATTCCACGGAGTATCACGCGGGCGATATCATGTTTCTCGTCGGCAAATACGATTTCGACGCGTCGCCCAATACCGTCGCGCTTTGGATCAATCCGAGCGCTGCAACCTTCGGTCTCGGTACCGCGCCGGGCGGCTCGATTTCCACCAACACGGGAACGGACGGCTTCACGATTGATCGCTTCAACATCAGGCAGAACACGGCGACGAGCGTTCCCGCAGCGATGCAATGGGACGAGCTGCGTATCGGTAATTCCTGGGCGGCCGTCACTCCCATCGGCCCATTTCCAACGGTGCTCTCAAATCTGACGCGGTTGAGCGATGGCAAGTTTCAGTTCGCCTATGCTTACAGCGGCAGCGGAGGCACCATTTACGCCTCGACGAACCTGACGAACTGGTCGGTCATCGGCGCGGCCACCCTGGTTTCGGCCGGCAATTATCAGTTCACTGACCCCGCCGCGTCAAATTACCTGCGCCGGTTCTATCAATTGCGGACGCCTTAGCCACGCCACGGCTCCGGAAGTGCGCGAACTTCAAGGTTGCCTGCGGAAAACTTCTCCTGCTAATTTGCAACCGCATTTCTGGAACCAATTATGAGCCCAAGCCTGCAGAATAACTTTCCGAAACTTCACAACGCCATGTGGCCCGGCCTCGTCGGCAAGGGTTCGCCTGGTGCCGAGCCGTGCATTGACCTCTACACGATGCTCGACCTCACCGCCAAGGCCGAGGTCAACGGCGTGAAGTTCGACGGCGTGGATTTGTTTCTCTACGACCCGCACACGAGCATTGACATCAGCGACGACGGCATCAAGGCGCTGGCGGACAAGATTCGTGGAAAAGGTTTTGCCATCGGCTCCGTCGTAGCGCCCGTGTGGTTCGACGGTTCGGCGATGGGCGATGAAACGAAGCGCAAAAACTGGGTGACGGCGGTGGCCAAGGCGTGTCGCATCGCAAAGAAACTGCGCGAACTCGGCGCGCGGCCTTACGGCATCGTGCGCATTGATTCCGCGGCGCCCGTGACGGAGTGGGACAAAGACCCGAAGAACAACACGAAACTCATCGCGAAGACTTTCAGGGAAGCCGCGAAGATCGCAAAGGATTCTGGCGAGCGGCTGGCGGCGGAGGGCGAGATTTGCTGGGGCGCGATGCACAGTTGGAAATACATGCTCCAGTTGCTCGAAGAAGTCGGCCAGCCGCGCGTGGTGGGTTTCCAGGCGGACATGGCGCACACGCTCCTTTACACGCTCGGCTGCAATGCACCCGAACACCGCATCGTGCCGGAGAAATTTAATTGGGAGCCGGATAAGTTTCACGCCGCGATGAAGAAGCTCACCAAGGCGCTGCGCCCTTGGACAATGGATTTCCACGTCGCGCAGAACGACGCCACCGTGAAAGGCAGCGGCTCGCACGACAAAACCGGCAAGCACTGTCTCGCCACCGACCCGAACGGCAAACTCAACATCGCGCGCGACTCCGGCTACTGGCTGCGCGACGACGCCGGCAAGGTGACGAAGAAATTCAAACACATCTGCTGGGACGGCTGCATGTTCCCGAACGAGACGCTGATGAAATCCGAAACCTGGAACAACATCCTCGCGGCGATGATCCAAGTGCGCGAGAACCACGGCTGGCGGGCCTGACCGCATTTTCATTTCCACCTGAAAGCAAAATCACCTATGGCAAAAAAACTCCGCATCGGACTCATTGGCTACGGCTTCATGGGCCGGGCGCACTCCAACGCCTATCGCAAGGTCAGCAACTTCTTCGACCTCGAATACCAACCCGTCCTCAAAGCCATTTGCGCCCGCAACGAGGCCAACGCCATCGCCTTCGCGAAGAAGTGGGGCTACGAATCCGTCGAGACGGATTGGCGGCGACTGCTCGAACGCGACGACATTGACGCGATTGATATTTGCACGCCGAATAATTCCCACGCCGAAATCGCCATCGCCGCGGCCAAGGCGGGGAAGATGATTCTCTGCGAGAAGCCGCTCTCGATGGACGGACCGGAAGGCGTGGACATGGTGAAGGCCGTCGAGAAAGCCAAAGTGCCGAACATGGTTTGGTACAATTACCGGCGCGTCCCCGCGGTCACGATGGCGAAACAGTTGATTGAAGAAGGCCGGCTCGGACAAATTTTCCATTACCGCGCAAAATTTCTCCAGGACTGGACGATCAGCCCCGAGTTGCCCCAAGGCGGCGCGGGACTCTGGCGGCTCGACGCGAAGGCCGCCGGCAGCGGCGTCACCGGCGATCTGCTCGCGCATTGCATTGACACCGCTATCTGGCTCAACGGCGGCTTCGCGAGCGTCACCGCGATGACCGAAACCTTCATCAAACAGCGCAAGCACACGCTCTCCGGCAAAGTGGAGAAGGTCGGCATTGACGACGCCTGCGCGTTTCTCGCGAGATTCAAGAACGGCTCGCTCGCCACGTTCGAGAGCACGCGTTACGCGCGCGGGCACAAGGCGCTTTACACCTTCGAGATCAACGGCGAGCACGCGAGCATCGCGTGGGATTTGCACGATCTCCATCGCCTCCAATACTTCGACCACAAGGACGAGGGCAAACTGCGCGGCTGGCGTTCCATCCACGTCACCGATCACGGCGGCGAACATCCTTACATGGACAAGTGGTGGGTGCCCGGCCTCCAGATCGGATACGAGCACAGCTTCATCCACCAAGTCGCCGATTTCCTCGCTGGCCTCGCGAGCGGCAAACCCGCCGGCCCGACCTTCCGCGACGCGCTCGAAACGCAATTCGTCTGCGATGCGGTGTTGAAATCGGCGAAGACCGGCGCGTGGGAGAAAATAAAATCCGCCGCGAAGTAAGCCCCCGCTCCTCAATCCCGCGCGCGAAAAAAACTATTATGCCGGACGTTACCGCCGATCTCCCACCGCCGGTAAATCACGTCTTGGTTGATTTCGAAAATGTCCACGAGATCAACCACGCGGTCATCGGTAACAAAACCGTCAGCTTCACGTTACTGCTGGGCGCGAGGCAGACGAAGCTCGATGTGTCCCTGGTTGAGAAGCTGCTGGAGCACGCCGCTTCGGTGCAGTTGGTGCGCCTGAGTTCCTCCGGCAAGAACGCCCTCGACTTCACGCTCGCGTACTACGTCGGTCGCGCTGTGGCCGCCGATCCGACCGGCTTCTTTCACATCGTGTCGAAGGACACGGGTTACGACCCGCTCATCGAACACCTCCGGAGCAAGCATATCCGCGCCCACCGGCACGACGATTTCACCTCGCTGACTTTCTCAGGGCCGGCCAAGCTGCCGGCTCCAATCCCGATCGCTGCTACGCCAAAACCGAAGTCGCCAATAAAGCCCAAAGCCCCGCCTGCAAGTTTGGACCAACGGGAGACCCAGGTGCTGGCGCACCTGCGCAAACCCTCCGCCACCCGTCCGAAGAACAAGGACAAGCTGGCCAGCTTTTTTGTCGCGCACCTCGGCCATAAAATCACCGACGGGCAGGCTTTGGACCTCATCGAAAACCTCAGTCAGGCCGGCCACCTCACCATCGGCGAGAAAGGCAAAGTAACCTACCACTTGGAGCCCAAGTGAAAGCCGAACCGCGACCGTGCTCGGCGTTTGAACGGAGTCTGTAAAATGAGCGACCCCATTCCACCAGACGTGCCGGACAGTTCGCGGACGCAGTTCTGGGTGAAGCGTTGGGAGGACGGAACGTTGCCGTGGGATCTCGGCGGCATTCCCCCGAATCTGGTGTCCTTCCTGACGCGCTCCTCGGCTTCTCCGGCGCGCGTGCTCATTCCGGGTTGCGGCACGGGCTACGAAGTCCGGGCGTTTCACGAGGCGGGCCATGACGTGACGGCGATTGATTTTTCCGGGCCGGCGGTGGCCCACGCGCGGGCAGTGCTCGGCCCGCTCGGAGACAAAATCGTCCAGGGAAATTTCTTCAAGCATGACTTCGGCGCGCAACGCTATGGCATGATCTACGAGCGCGGCTTTCTTTGCTCATTGCCGCCGGCGCGTTGGCCGGATTACGCGGCGCGGATTGCGGACCTCTTGTTGCCCGGTGGGAAACTGGTCGGACTTTTCCTGTACGGACGGGAACCGGAGCCGCCGCCGTTCCCGTTGACGGATGAGACCGCGGAACATTTGCTCGGACGGTTGTTCACGCTGCGGCACACAGAGCCGGTGCTGGCGCCGACGGTGCCCGTTTATCAAGGTCTCGAACACTGGCAGGAGTGGGAGAAACTCGACGGTTGAGCCTCGTCCTGAAACAAAACAATTCTCACGAAATGATCCCGAGCCTGACGGATGTGCTCTGCACCCGCTGCGGACTTTGTTGTGACGGGTCTTTGTTTGCCGACGTGGAACTGGCCGGCGACGACGAGGCAACCGCGCTGGAAGTCATGGGGCTGGAGATCGAGGACGCTGATGGAGATGACGGAGCCCTGTTGTTGCAACCTTGCCGGGCGTTGAAGGGAAAACGTTGCGGCATTTATCCGCATCGGCCGGAGTGTTGCCGGACGTTTGAGTGCCGGTTGCTGCAAGAAGTCAGGCGCGGCGCGCTCGGGGTGGAACAGGCCAAAGAAACAATTGCGGAGGCATTGAAGCGGATCAAACGCGTCAACGAACTGATCGTCCAGTTGGGAGAAGGTAACGAGGGTCTGCCGTTGAAGGAGCGGTGCGCGGACGCGCTGGCGCTCTCGGTGGATGCCGCAACTGATTCCGCGGTGAATCGAAAGCGTGCTGAACTGCAAGTCGCCATGAATTCCGTGGAGAGCTTAGTTCAAGAAACGTTCCTGGCTCCGCCTGCCAAAAAAGGTTCGGATTGAACGACCGTGATTGAATCTTTTTGACAGCGCGAACGTCTTTGATTCAAATGCCGCGAAGCAAAACAACATTTATGCGTAAACTATTCGTGAAAACAAAAATTCTGACCGTCCTCGTTGCGACGCTGGCGCTCGCCACACTCGCGCCAGCCGAGGAAAAAACATCCAAAGTGGATACCAGCAAACTCCCGCCCGCCGCCGACAAGCAGGGCGTGACTTACGCCGGCGACATCAAAGCCATCCTCGACAAGTCGTGCGTCAAGTGTCACGGCGCGGAGAAGCCCAAGGCCAAACTTCGCCTCGACAGTCTGGCCGGCGCGTTGAAGGGCAGCGAGAACGGCAAGGTGATCGAAGCCGGCAAGAGTGCCGACAGCGTGCTCGTCCATAACGTCGGGCAGTTGGGTGACGAGGACAATTGGATGCCGCCGAAGGACAACAAGGCGAAGATTCCACCGCTGACCAAGGATCAGGTCGGTTTGATCCGCGCGTGGATTGACCATGGCGCGAAGTAAAATTCTGGATTCGCAAAACATCCGGCGCAGGTTTGCAAGAGCCTGCGCCGTTTTTGCGCTTTGTAGCCGCCGACGTGAGGAGGCGGATTTCCACGAAGTTGCCCGATCCGCCTCCTCACGTCAGCGGCTACAGCGGTTGCTTCTTGAGTTGACGCAATTCCTGTTGTTGCCGGAGGAACTCCATCCTTTGCGCATCGCCGGTTTCCGGTTGGCTGATTTGATGTGTGAGCGCGGCAATTTGCCGATCAAGATGCAGATTGCGCAGACGCAGCACCACGTCCGCGAGTTGCTGTTCAGGATTGGGCAGCGACCGGTCTTCCGCCACAACTTCGGTGATGAGGTTCTGCATTTCCGCCGACCCGCACTCGTCGAGGAACGCGGCCAGGTTCGTCCACGTTTCGCCGGACTGCGCTGCAAGACGGCGGCTGACAATCTCCCGCACGGCCGCGTGTTGCACCCAGTCCGGTTGGAGATGCATCGCCGTCCAGGCGACGAGGTCTTCATTCGAGAAAAGCAATCTCAACAGCCAGAATTCCTGCGCGGAAGGCCGGGTGACTTCCGCGGCTTCTTCAAACGTTTCGTCCGTTTCGTCACCGGCAGGTTCGAGCGCGGCCCGGACCGGCGGGCGTTTCTTGAATTCCGCGCGCACCGCGTCCGGTGTCACGCCGAGACGGTGGGCCGTTTTTTGCGCGTGCTTGTCCACGAGCACGGTGTTGCCGGTTTTGTGAACGGCCTCGGCCATGGCGCGTAGCACGGCGGTGCGCCCCTTGTCGGTCGCGAGGTCGTTGGTGGCACACAGGCGGTTCAGGTAGTAGTCAAAAAAACCTTCCGCGCCTTCGATCAGTTTTTGAAAAGCCTCGCCGCCGTTCGCCTTGATGAAACTGTCCGGGTCGTGCGGCGCGGGCACCACCGCCACGCGCACGGCCAGACCCGAAGCGAGCAGGCTGTCCAACGAACGCACCGCCGCGTTCTGTCCGGCGTTGTCGGAGTCAAAACACAAAACCACTTCGTCCACGTAACGTTTAATGATGCGCGCGTGCTGCTCGGTGAACGCCGTGCCCTGCGGCGCGACGATATTCTGCACGCCGGCCATGAAACACGCGATCAAATCAAGTTGCCCCTCGCACACGATGGCAAAGCCCGCGTCGAGGATCGCGCGCTTGGATTTGTCTAGGCCGAAGAAGACCTTGCTCTTCGTGAAGATGGGCGTCTCCGGCGAGTTCACATATTTCGCCGTCTTCTCGTCGCCGGAAAGGATGCGTCCGCTGAAGCCAACGACCCGGCCCTGCTCGTCGCAGATCGGAAACATCAGACGCCCGCGAAAGCGGTCGTAATGATTCTCCGCGCCTTCTTTTTTCAAAATCAGTCCCGCCTTCTCAACGAGCGCGGGGTCGTACCCTTTGCTCTTGGCCCAGTTCACCGTGTCATCCCACGCGTCCGGCGCGGCGCCGAGCCGGAACAGTTTCACCGCCTCCGCCGACACCCCGCGCTTCGCGAGATAATCGCGCGCGAGCTGGCCGGCGGCTTCGTTCGCCAGACAACTTTGCCAGCGCTGCGTGATCTGTTCGTGGATTTGCAGGAGTTGATCCTTGAGATGTCGCGACTCCTGCGCGCCGGGCGCATTGTCGAATTCGAGCGGAATCTTCGCGCGCTCGGCCAGCCGCCGCAGCGCGTCCATGAAGCCGATGTTCTCGTACTCCTTCACGAACGTGAACACGTCGCCGCCTTTGTGGCAACCGAAGCAATGGAAGATTTGTTTCTGCGGATTGACGTTGAAGCTCGGGGTCTTCTCCTTGTGAAACGGGCAGAGCGCGGTGAAGTTCGCGCCGGCGCGTTTCAACGGAACATAACCGCCGATGACATCCACGATGTCACTGGCGGCACGGATCTGCTCACGCAAATTGTCAGGGATGAATCCGGCCAAGCCGTGCCATCAAGACGAAAACCAACGCCCGCGTCGAGGTAAATTGCGCGGCGAACGGGCGCGCGCTATGGGGCCGACCACTCCTTCTGCTTGTATGGTTTCTCGCCGGTGCCGGGCGCCGTGGGCTTGATCAGCAGGAAGCCGAGGTATTTTTTGATGTACGGGCCGGTGAAAGATTTTTCAAACACGCCCGCCTGCACCGCTTGAAAAGTGGGGAAAAATTCACTGTCGAAATTATCCATCTGGTATTTTCTTTCAGCTTTGATTTCCTTCTCGGAGTAAAACCGCGCGTTCAGCAGGGCCAGAATGGCGATCATCATGCAAGTGAACCGGAGCAGGCCCGCCGGGATGCCCAGGTAATATTCCCATTTGCCGAAGGCGTCGCTGCCGACGAGTTTCCCGCCGAACTGCCGCTTGCCGAGGACGAAGATGATCGCCACCAGTCCGGCCGTGACCGCGTAGCCAACGATGTAGGAAAACAGCAGGCCGAAAACTTTCGAGGATTGCCAGAGCCAGTTGCCGATGGGCGCGTAAAGGATCGAGCTCGCGATCACAATGGCGACCCATTGCAAAAAAGTCAGCAGCTCGGCGGACATGCCGCGCTTGCGGCCGCGAAAAATCCCCATGCCCAGCCACACGAGGAGCAGCAGGTCAAACCAGTTGATGGGCAGACTGTCGAGTTTCATGTCCAGTTTTCTTGCTCTGACACCGTTTGCGTGTCACAAAACAAGTTCTCCCTCATTCAGCCAGATTTGTGCCAGCACTCACGGCGGATTGGCCACCATCCAATACCGGATGGCCGTGCTCTGCGGGTGTTTGGAATCCAAATCCAGCACCCGCTGGTAATGGGTCCGTGCCCTGGCGACGTCGCGCAACTGTTCGGCGTAAAGATTTCCCAGCACCAGATGCGAGCGCACGTCATTCGCGGAAGCCATGAGAATCTTTTCCAGTTCCGCCGCTGCATCCCACGCGTGACCCGCCGCCTTGAGCGTGAGCGCGAAGTTGTAACGCGCCTCGGTCGAATCCGGCCGCGTGGCCAGCGCCCGCTCCCACGTCGCCAGCGCGGCGGGATAATTCCGCAAGCCATACTGCTCCAAACCCAGATTGTAGCGCGCGTCGAAATAACTCCCGTCCAGTTCCACCGCGCGACCGAATGCCTTGGCCGCGTCTGAGTGCCGGTTCGCGCTTTGCGCCTGCGTGCCTTGCGCGAAGGCGCGCTCGGCTTCCGCTCGATTCCCCGCCGCGGGCGCTGCGGGCGAACTGTAAGCGTAGCGCGGAAAAGTTTGCGACCCGCCGGACGGCGGAGGTTGGACGTTCGAGATCGCGCTCGTCGCGACAGTCGCCTCCGGCGGCGGACTTTTCTTCGCGGGTTTGGCGTCGCTGCGAAACGGATTCAGGCGCGAGAAAAATCCCCGCTTCTCGGTCTTGGCCGGCGGTGGAGAAAATTCCACAGGCACCGACGGCGAGGCGGACGCTTTCGTTGCGACGTCACCGCTTGGAGCCGGCGCGACGTTCGATGGGTTCGCGTGCGTTGGAGCAATCTTGATCACCGGTTCGGGCGGCAACGGCACCGATTGCGCCGGCGGCGGCGGCGGCGGGGGAGTTTTCACGATCACCGGCGGCGCGCTGGTTTTCGTCGTCGGAACCAGCGGGGTCACGGCGGGAGTCGTTGCCCGCGCCGCCACATTGCTGCCGGGCGATGGCGGCGCCACCGCAACGGTCGCCGGGCGGACCGCGACGGCGAGCTGTTGCTCCAAAGCTTGCGCGAGCGCATTGACCGCCGGCCAGTCGTCCTCGCGCGGAACGAGGGCGAGGTACTCGCGGTACCGTTGCAACGCCGTGACCGGATCGTTCAACTGCCGGTGCGAAACCGTGGCGAGGTTGAGCAATGCCGGCCGGTAACTCGTCTGCTGCTTGAGTGCCAGCGCGAAATATTGCGCGGCGTCGCGCGGGCGCTTGCGCTGGAGATTCACGAGCCCGAGTCCGTTGAACGCTTCCACGTTGTTCGCGCTCAAACGCAATGTCGTATGAAAACTTTCCTCGGCGGACGCCAGTTCACCCAACCGATACTGCGCCGTGCCCAGCTTGACCCACGCCTCCACCGAAGCCGGCCGCCGCAAGGTGCAGGCGGTGAACTCGCTCTTCGCGAGGTCCGCCTTGTTTTGTTCGAGCAAGAGGCAGCCGAGATTATAGCGCGCCTCGAACAGTTCCCGGTCCAACAGCAGCGCCTGCCCGTAGGCCTTCGCCGCGCCCGGCGCGTCGCCCGCCCGGTGCCGCGCCAGCCCGAGATAATTCCATGCTGCCGCGTTGGTCTTCATCAACGATGTGGCGAACGTGAGCTTCTCCACCGCCTGCGGATAACGGCCTTGCTCCAAAAGTTTTTTCCCGTCCAGCAGCGCGCGCGGCCCCGCCGGCATGCAACCGGAAACAAGGAGAATAATTCCCAGAAACGAAATCAGAAGGAGCGCGCGCGGATTTTTTATCGCCAGCATTGCGGCTCGTGGTACCATCCGCACCCTGACGTGTCAAGAAACGCACCCATTTCAATCACGAAGCTTCGCCGCGGCGCCGTCGGCTTCGTAGTGATGCTAGGCCTGTTTGCCGTCACGGGCCGCGCCGCCGACACGTTCTCCACCACCACCCGCCCCGCGCCAATTGCCCGCGTCGTCACCGTCACCGACCGCTACGCCACCGACGCGTATCAGCCCGTGCCGGAGAGGATCCAGCCGATGGTGGATCGCGGTATCACGAAACTCACCGGCAAACCCACGACCGCCGAAGCGTGGCTCAGCCTCGTCACCACGCAGGACATCATCGGCATCAAAGTCTATTCCCGGCCCGGCCCGAACACCGGCACGCGACCCGAAGTCGCCGCCGCCGTCGCGCGCGGGCTGATCGCCGCCGGGGTGCCGCCAAAGCAAATAATCATTTGGGACAAATACGATGTGGACCTGCACGAAGCCGGCTACTTCGCCCTCGCGCAACTACTGGGTATCCGCGTCACCGGCAGCGTGGCTTCCGGCTACGACCTCACCAACTTCTACGACACCCCGCTCCTCGGCAATCTGGTTTGGGGCGACGTGGAATTCGGCAAGACCGGTGACGGCCTCGGGCGCCGGTCTTACGTCTCCAAACTCGTGAGCCAGGAGATCACCAAGATCATCAACCTCACGCCCCTGCTCAATCACAACGCCGCGGGCGTCTCGGGAAATCTGTACGGCCTCGCGGTGGGCAGCGTGGACAACACCTTGCGCTTCGAGGCCGACGCCACGCGTCTGGCCAAAGCCGTGCCGGAACTTTACGCGCTGCCGTCCGTCGGCGACAAAGTGGTGTTGAGCATCACCGACGCGTTGATCTGCCAGTACGAAGGCGGCCAGCGCGGACTGCTGCATTACTCCACTGTGTTGAATCAACTCCGCTTCAGCCGCGACCCCGTCGCGCTGGACATGCTTTCGATCAAGGAACTCGATCGCCAGCGCCGCACCACCAAATCGCCCTACATCAAACCGAACTTCGACCTCTACGCCAACGCCGCCTTCCTCGACCTCGGCGTCAACGATGTGACGCACATCCAGGTGGAAACGGTGAAGTAATGCGCGGCTTTCGACGCCAGCAAACAAGCAGCCGCACCGCCGACTTCACCACGACCTGAAGTTTCACTTCCTTCTTCGGCACGAAAGGATATGACAGGAAGATGGATGACAGGAAAATCAGAACGAAAGTTAGAGACATATTCCTGTCATCCATTTTCCGGTCACTGACTTTCCGGCCTTCGCGGCACACTTCAGCGAGTTGGAGTTGCGGAGTTGATGGAACGCCCGTTGCCAGCCCGCTCACGGCACAAGCTTCACGCGGTAGAAGCGCAGCGACGCGGGATCGAACGCGTTGGTTTGCGTCGCGGTCGGGCCGGTGGCGGTGACATCGGGCGCGACATCGCTCCAGTTGGTGTCGTTGAGATTCGTCAGATATTGCAACCGGTAATCCTGCCCCGCGAGGGAGGTCCACGTCACGGTCGCGAGGCCGTTCGTGATTTCCAACGACGTGATAAACGGGCGCGAGACCACGGTGACGAGGAAAGTTTTCGTGTCGGACAACGCGGGCACGCCATCGTCGGTCACGCGCACGGTGAAGCTGTGGACGGCGCTCGTGTCGGCGTCGGACGGCGTCCAGGTCAGGACGCCGCTGTCGGCAGTGATGGTCGCGCCGGGCGGCGCGCCGGCGTCGAGGCTGAAGGTCAGCGTGTTCGGCGGCAGATCGGAATCGGTGGCGCTGTTGGTGAGCGTGAGCGTGCGACCGGCGTGAATCTTGTGATCGGAGATCGGTGCGAGCACCGGCGCGGTGTTGCTCTCCAAAACGATGACGGTGAAACTTTGCGTCGCGCTCAGGCTCGGCGCCCCATCGTCGCTCACGACCACCGAGATGAGGTTCGTGGACGGGCCTTGCGCTTCGGTCGGTTTCCAGCAGAACACGCCGTTGGTCGGATTGAGGGTCGCGTTCGTCGGTGCGCTCGCGAGGCTGAAGACGAGCGCGTTCGGCGGCGAATCGGAATCCGTCGCGGTGTTGGTGAAGATGAGCGTTGCGCCTTCAAAGACGGTGTAGTTCGAGATCGCGGCGAGCACCGGCGCTTCGTTCGTTTCCAACACGATGACCGTGAAGCTTTGCGTCGCGCTGAGACTCGGCACGCCGTCGTCGGTGACGATGACCGAGATGTGATTCGTGGACGGGCCTTGGGCTTCCGTCGGCGTCCAGCATAACACGCCGTTGGTGGGATTGATGGTCGCGTTGGTCGGCGCGTCCGCTAGGCTGAACAATAGTGCGTTCGCGGGCAGGTCCGCGTCGCTGGCGAGATTCGTGATGGTCAGTTTCGTGCCTTCAAAGATGGTGTAATCGCCAATGGCCGCGAGCACCGGCGCTTCGTTCGTCTCCAGCACGATGACGGTGAAGCTCTGCGTCGCGCTGAGACTTCCCGGCTGGCCGGGATTGTCGGTCACGATCACGGAGATGGTGTTGGTGGACGGGCCTTGCGCTTCGCTCGGCGTCCAGGTGAACACTCCATTCGTCGGATTGACGGTTGCGTTCGTCGGCGCGTTTTCAAGGGCGAACGTGAGCGCGTTCGCCGGCAGATCGCTGTCGCTCGCAGAATTCGTGAACGTGAGCAACTCGCCTTCGACGAGGGTGAAATTGGAAATGCCGGCGAGCACCGGCACGGCGTTGGTTTCCAGCACCGTGACGGTGAAACTTTGCGTCGCGCTCAAACTCGGCGTGCCATCGTCGGTGACGACCACAGCGATGACGTTCGTGCCCGGGCCATCGGCTTCGGTGGTGGTCCAAGTGAACACGCCGTTCGTCAGGTTGACGGACGCACCGGCGGGCGCACTGGCAAGACTGAACACAAGCGCGTTGGACGGCGAGTCGGAATCCGTGGCGACGTTGGTAAAGGTGAGCGTCTCACCCTCGAAGATTGTGAAGTTCGAGATCGCAGCGAGAACGGGCGCTTCATTCGTCTCCAGCACGATGACCGTGAAACTTTGCGTCGCGCTCAGGCTCGGCGCCGCATCGTCGGTGACGGTCACGAATATCGAATTCGTGGACGGGCCGTCCAGTTCGCCAGTGATCCAAGTGAACACGCCGTTCGTCGGATTGATTGCGGCGTTGGTCGGCGCGCCGGTAAGAGTGAACACGAGCAAGTTCGCCGGCGTTTCGACATCGTTCGCGACGTTGGTGAAGGTCAACGTCCCGCCTTCGACGATGGTAAAGTTGGTGATCGCGGCGAGGGTGGGCGGGTCGTTCACAGGGTTGAACGTGAGCAGGAACGAATCGGTGTTCGTCGCCATGCCGTCGTTCACCGAGACGGTGATGGTCGCGCTGCCGAAGGCGTTCGGCGCGGGCGTGACGGTGACGGTGCGATTGCTGCCACTGCCGCCAAAGACGACGTTCGCGAGCGGCACGAGATTCGTGTCGGACGACGACGCCGTCAACGCGAGTGAGCCGGCGGGCGTTTCGAAGTCGCCGATGGAGAACGCGAGCGGGCCAGCGTCGAAATCTTCATTCGTGACCAGATTGGTAATGTCGCTGATCGTCGGGAAGGCGTTCACCGAGATGACGACGGACGCTAGGTTGTTCGATGAAACTGGATCGAGCGTGTTGGCGGCCACGGTCGCGACGTTGGTGCGGTTGCCCGGTGAACTCGCCGTGGCCACAACGCCAACTGAGATCGCGCTGCCGCTGGCGAGATTGGTGACGATGAACTCGACCTGCTGGCCGACGTTTGTCCACGGCCCGTATGCCGAACTCGCGGAAACGAAATTCAAACCCGCGGGCAGAAAGTCATCAATGGTGAGCAGGTCGGCAACCTCAGGTCCGTGATTGGTGACGGTGAGCGTGAAGTTCACGTTGGCGCCGGCGTTCACCGCGGAGACGGACGCGGTTTTCTGGATCGCCAGATCGGCCACCGGCGTCGGCGTGACGCAGCAGATCGCGTTGGAGGTGGTGACGCTCAACGACCAGCCCTGCGCGATGCTGCCGGTGTCCTGGCTGCTGTCGTCCTGAATGTAAAGTGACCACGTGCCGTTGGCGTTCAATCCGTTGAAGACCGAGAGCGTCGTGCCGTAACTGCCGGCTGGCGCGGGGGCGGAGAAGGTGTCGCCCGAGCCGTAGTTCGTGCAGCGATACGTGCCCGAAGTCATCGCCGCTGAGTCGGAGAGAGCCGAAGATGCGGCGTCATCGAAGGTGAGGTTCAACCCGCTGACGGCGTTGCCACCGCCCGCGTCGGAAAGGAAAAGCAGCGTTTGGCCGGTCGGCCCGACGAGCAGTGCATCCACATCCGCCGGCCACGTGTGCGAAAGGCCAGCGAGCGTGAGCGTCACTTTGCTCACCGCGCCCGTGACGCCGGAAACCGCAATGCTCGACGGGAACGGCGACATCGGGCCCTTCGTGCCGGTGCCGGGAATGGTCAATGTGGTGGAATTCGTGTAGCGCCAGGTGCTCGGCACCATCACACCGAGACTGAACGTGCGGGAAAGGTTCCCGTAATCCGAAGGGCTATCCACCAAATGGAGCACCGTGGAGAGGTTGCCGCTGCAAACGCCCGCCGCGCTGAAGGTGAACGAGCGCGTGACCGCCGCGCCGCCGGCGACCAGCACGCCGTAATTTTGCGCCGCGCTCGGAGAGACGACGCCGTTGGTCGCGAGCAACGTCACGACGAGGTTCGTGGTGTCCGCCGTGCCGGTGTTGCGCAGCGAGATGTTGAGCGTCACCGTTTCGCCCGGATCAATCACGCCGTTGGTCGTGGAGCAGTTTTCGGCCACGAGCGCCGTGGAATCCAAGTGATCAACGGCACCGGCGTCGTGGAAACCATGGCGAAGTTGGCGTTGCCAATGTCGAAGAAGATGTTGCCCGCAGCTTCGACTTTCAGGCGGGCGGTTGAAGTGGTGAGGTTCGGCAGCACGACAAGTTGTGAGCCGTCGTTGGGAGTGTTCGTGGTCAGGGCGATGGGAAAGGTCAAACCACCGTCGGTCGAGAGCAGGATGTTCACGTTCGGGGTGCTGACCGGGGCGTTCGTGGTGCCCGCGACGTTCCACGTCACGGTTTGCACGCCGGAAAAAGTGCCGCCGGAGTTGTGCGAGGTGACGAGGAACGGCCCCGCCGTCGCGGTGACGTTCACCTGCGTGTCGGCGGTGTTCACGCCGCCGCCGCCGGCGCGGTTGTCGCGGGCAGTGACGCGGAAATTCATCGTGCGCGTCGTCGTGGCCATGACTTCACCGACGGCGAGCGTGTTGTTCAGCAAATCAGAGAGCCGCGGGACGGTGCGCGACGGACTGCTCGTCGGATTCCACGAACGAAAGAGCGGACTGCTGCCATTGTCGGGCGCGGAGACTGTGGTGGTCGCGCCGAGATCGCGTTCCTCCCAGGAAAAAGTCAACGAGTCGCCATTGGGATCGCTGCCGCTCGCGGTGAGCGTGAAGGGCGTGTTCTGCGGAATCGTGTTGGTCGTTCCGGCGCTGACCGTCGGCGCGGTGTTGCCGGTCGAGGTGATCACGGCGCAACTGTTGCCGCTGCCCGTGGTGGTGAAGGCGAGGATATCGTCGAAGCTGGCCGCATGAAAATATGGGTCGCTGTGCGGCTGCAGATCGTCGCCGCCGCAAATGCCGGCGTAGGCCATGATCGTCGAACCGCTGCCCTGCTCGTAGGCGGTCGAGGCGTTGCGGTTGGCGCCGCCGCAATTGCTCGTCGTGCTGTTGAACGTGTGGTTGCCGCCGAACTGATGCCCCATCTCGTGCGCCACGTAATCAACCCAGAACGAATCGCCGACCGGCGCGGTGTTGCCGGTGACGCCGCGTGCCTTGCTGCTCCCGCACACGACGCCCAAGCCCGCGATGCCGCCGCCGCCGGTGCTGAACACGTGGCCGATGTCGTAGTTCGCGCTGCCGATGACGAAGTCGAGCGTGGATTGATTCTGGTTCAACATCGTCGAGCCGCTGGAGTTGCTGTACGGATCGGTCGCGGAGTTGGTGTAAATGATGAGATCATTGTTGCCGACGAGCACCAGGCGGATGGCGAGTTCCGTTTCGTAAACGCCCGAGACACGATTGACGGCCGTAACGACGGCTGCCAAACCCGCCGCCACCGTGCCACCGTGGAAGGCCGTGTATTCGCCGTCGGCTGCGCACGCGAGCCGGTAGGTGCGGAGGTTTCCGCCGGAACGTTCGAGGTCCATCGGCGTCGCCATGGCCACCGCCGTCGAGCCATCCGTGCCGCGCCCGGCGGTTGCGGCGTCTGTGGGCACTTCGCAGCGGAAATCATCCGCGCGAACGTAATCGCGTTTGTAATAGGACGTGTGCAGTCCGTTGTCGCCGCGAAACGCTGGGTCAATGTAAACCGCTCCCGACGGCGAAAGCACCTGCGCGTGAAATCCCGCCGGCGTGACGTCAAAGCGAAGCGAAGCCGCCGGATCCTCAATCCCCTGCCCTTGATACGTTTTGATCTCCGGATACCTGGCGGCCAGTTCCGGCGCCATCACTGGAGCCGCGACGAACCGGAACCGCGCGAAGGTTCCATCTGGCATCGGCAACGTGATGATCGCCGGCGAGGTCCGGGCGGAATGTGCTTTCTCGTTCGGCGCGGCGTCGAGGAACTTGCGCAGTTGGCCGTGGTTCAGTTGAAAACTCTTGAACTTGCGCGCGCGAATTCCCGTGGCAGCGGCCGGCCGGCCGTTGGGAAGCTGGTCCACCGCAGTCCAGGAATTGTCGGCGGCCGCCCCGCCAGTGCGGGGTTGCCCCTGCGAAACTAACGGCGAGCCGAAAAGCGCCAGCAGTTGGAGCAGCAACACGCTCGCCCCGCGAACCGTTGCGGCGGAGAAATGCTTGTTCGAACGGCGCGCGGGACACGCGTTCGCTGGCGTTCGGCGAGACAGGTGATTACACATCGTGAGTTAGTAGCAACGCGGTAGTCGGATTGAGATGATGCGAAGCAAACCCGGGCAAGTCAAATGGCCGTGGGTGGGCGACCCGACAAATCTCTTCCGGTGGTGAGAGAAGTTGCGCGGCCCCGCCCCGTGGTTGTTGTTCCAAATCATCCTTCATTCAGCAGACGCCAGACTATGCGCTACGGCGGGAAGGTGAGTCAAACCCGACGCGCCCGGGGATGCCCCGGTTTTGTCCCCGGTTCGGGTGCGGACTCAGGCCGTCGGAGCAATCAGTTCCTTGGCGTACGCGAACAACGCCGGCTCCCCGCCCGTGTGCCAGAACAAAACCGTTTCGCCACGCTTGAAAACCTTCTTGCGAATCAAATCCACCAACGCGCCGAACGCGCGCCCGGCGTACACCGGATCGAGAATGATTCCCTCGCACCGCGCCATCAGCCGGATGGCCTCGCGTTCCAGATCGCCGACGATGCCGTAGCCTTCGCCCATGTAGCCGCGCACCACGGTGATGTCAGCCTTGGTGAGGCGCACGTCCGAGCCGATGTAGGCCGCGCACTCGTTCGCAATCTGCGCGACTTCGCTTTCGTAATCGAGATGCTCAGGGTCGTCCTTGTCAATGGAGAGGCCATTCACCTTCCCCGTGAAGCCTGTGACGCGCGCACCCAACTCAATTCCCGCCTGCGTGCCGCCGGAACTCGTGCCGAACACGATGTGGTCCACGCGCTGCCCGCTCGCGCGGAGTTGTTCCATCAACTCGATCATCGCCACCACGTAACCCGTCGCGCCCACGCCATTCGAGCCGCCGACGCCGATGACGTAAGGCTTGCGGCCCTGCGCGCGGAGTTGTTCGGGAATCTCCTTCAGCTTGGCGGCGCGCTGCGGACGCTCAATCCAGTGACACTTCGCGCCCAGCAATTCATCCAGCAGCAAGTTACCGTTCGGCAATTCCGGTTTCTTCCCGTTCAGAATCAATTCGCACTTCAACCCCGCCTTCGCCGCCGCCGCCGCGGTTTGCCGACAATGATTGGATTGCACTCCGCCCGCCGTGACCAATGTGTCCGCGCCCTGCTCCAGCGCATCACCGACGAGGAATTCCAGCTTGCGCGTCTTGTTGCCGCCGAGCGCGAGGCCCGTTTGATCATCGCGCTTGATGATCAAGTCCGGCCCGCCGAGTTCACGCGACATCCGTTTCAATTCCTCGATAGGCGTTGGCAGGTGGGCCAGCGGGAAGCGCGGCAGAAATTCAATTCGCATTAGAAGGTTGTAGCCGCAAAGAGCCAGTCCCGTCAACGCACCGAAATTTCCTGACCTACGACAGAATCTGTTTGATCACCTCGCCATGCACATCGGTCAGGCGGCGTTCAATGCCGTTGTGGTAAAAGCTCAATCGTTCGTGGTCCAATCCCAGCAGGTGCAGGATGGTGGCGTGCAAATCATACACGGTCGTCACCTGATCCACCGCTTCGTAACCGAACGGGTCGGTTGCGCCGTGGCTGAACGCGCGTTTTACACCCGCGCCGGTCATCCAGACGGTGAAGCCTTTGGGGTTGTGGTCGCGTCCGTTCGCGTTCATCTGGAAGGTGGGCATCCGGCCAAACTCCGTGGTCCATACCACGAGCGTGTCGTCCAGCAGTCCCCTGCCCTTCAAGTCCCGCAGCAACGCTGCCGTGGGTTGATCAAAAATTGGCGCATGAATGTCGTACTGCTCTTTGAGTTTTTTGTGCCCGTCCCAATTGCCGACGCCCTCGCCCATCGCGTAAGCCCCGTTGAACAGTTGCACGAAGCGGACGTTGCGCTCCAGCAATCGCCGCGCGAGCAGACAGTTTTTTGCGTAACCGGCCTTCAACTTGTTGCGGTCGTCCACGCCATACAAAGCGCGGGTGGCAGCACTTTCGCGCGACAAGTCTCCGGCCTCGGTCGCGCGCAATTGCATCTTCGCGGCCAGTTCGTAGCTGGCAATGCGCGCGCCCAGGTCACTGTCGCCCGGATGTTTTTTCAGATGTTCCTCGTTGAGGAATTTCAAAAAATTCCCGGCGGATTTTGCGGCGGCGGCGCTGAGGACGCCGGGGCGGTTCAGATTCGGAATAGGTTTGTCCGCACTGAAGCTCGTGCCTTGAAACACTGCCGGTAGAAATCCCGAAGCCCAGGCGCGCGGCCCGATCTGCGGCACACCGCGCGGATCGGGAATGGCGATGAACGCGGGCAAATCACCGCACTCGGTCCCCAGTGCATAAGAGGCCCACGCGCCCATGCTGGGAAATCCATCGAGCGTGAATCCGGTACCCATCTGATTTTCCGCCGGCCCGTGCGTGTTGCTCTTGGCGGTCATCGAATGAATGAAGCACATCTCGTCGGCCATTTCCGCCAGGTGCGGAAACAGGTCGGAAATATATTTGCCGCTTTGGCCGCGCGGTTTGAATTCCCACAACGGTCTGGTCAGATTACCCTGCGTGCCCTGGAACGTGACGAGGTGTTCGTTGCCCGGCAGCGGCTGGCCGTCCATCTTGATCAACTCCGGCTTGTAGTCCCACGTATCAACGTGGCTGCACGCGCCGGAGCAGAAAATCAGCAACACACGTTTTGCCTTCGCGGGAAAATGCGGCGGGCGCGCGGCCATCGGCGACTCGGGACGAATCACAGGACGAATCTGCGTGGTGTCGTCTTTCGCCGCCGCCAACAAGCCTTGCTCCGCCAGCAACGTGGTCAGAGCGATGCCGCCCAGCCCGGTACCGGCAAATTGCAGGAACGAACGCCGATCCAGCATTCTCCGGCCTGCATTGGACAAATCGCCATTCATCAGCTTCCCGATGCTTCAATACACATAAAGGAATTCATTCGCATTGAATAATGCGCGGCAAAAATTTGCCAGCCCGCTGGCTTGGATCAATTTTACCGACGCGCCAACCTCAGCCCGCGTTGCTGCACGACCAAACGCGAGTCGGAACGCCCGGAGCACCTGCGCTTGCGCGTCGTCGCCAGAGTCCTGACGCAATCGCGCGGCTAAAAAATCCGACTGTTGCAGCAGGAATGCACCGTGCAAAAAATTGAGCGCCTGCAAGGGCGTGGTGGAAACGTTGCGACGGGGCGCAATCTGCGCCGCATCGGGACAATCAAAAGCGCCGAACGTGTCGTCCAGTTGCGTCCGTGGCTTGGCCTGGTAAACCATGCGCCGACATTCCTCCGGGCCAAAATCATTTCTGGAATTGTAAACTCTCACGTAGTTGTCGTTGGGCGCGAACAGATCAAAACCTGGCCCGCCCATTTTCAAATTCAACCTGCCGCTGACCGCAAGGATGGCATCCCTCAGCGGTTCCGCCTCCAACCGCACCGGGGCATGACGCCAGAGCCAGCGGTTCGCCGCGTCAACTGCCATCGCCCGCGGATTAGTTTGGCCCGATTGCCGGTAAGTGCTCGATAGCAGCATCAACCGGTGCATCGCCTTGACGCTCCATCCGTGCGCGACGAACTCCGTCGCCAGCCAGTCGAGCAATTCAGGATGCGTCGGCTTGAAGCCGTTCCGGCCAAAATCACTCGGCGTCGCCACGATGCCCTCGCCAAAATGATGCTGCCAGAGGCGATTCACCATCACGCGTGCAGTCAGCGGATTCCGGAGATCAACAATCCATTTCGCCAGCGCCAGCCGCCGCGCCGCTTCCGGGGAATTTTCCGGCAGCTCGATCCGGTTGCCGAATGCGGCGAGGGTCGCCGGCGCGACCGCCTCGCGCTCTTGCATCGGGTCACCCCGAAACAAGCGATGCGTCGGCCCGGGTTCGACCAGCACTCCGGAATAAATTTTCGGTTGCGCCGCAAATTTCCTGAGCCGGGCCTCCGCATCTTTTTTCTGGCTCAACAATTTCGTCAGCTCCAATTCTGCGCCCGCCCCCATTCCCGCCGCGGAATACTCGGACGGAACTTCGCCGCCCGGCTCATAAACCCGGCGGTCTTCCGACGTGGCGATTACCTTCCATTGATTTGTGGTCGTGGCCGCCTCGATCCGATAGCGGGTCGGCAGACGGTCGGCATATTTTCCCTCGCGATCACGCCCCCAGATGATTTTGTTGATCGTCGCCCGCTCTTGTAATTGAATTTGCACCCAGCCCCGGCCCCGTTCATTGGAAATCCAGCTCCGGCTGTTGCCATATTGTCCATCATGGACGTGCTCCAGCCGGTGAATGTCGGAATTGGGAAATGTTCCTGAGGCGGTCGGTTTGGCGCCGGTCACGTCCATCGCCACGTTGCGGGGTTTTTCTTCCGCCGTGAAAACTTCCAACTCGTCAATGCACGGCTCCAGATCGCTGGTTTCGAGAATCGTGAACCGGACGAACTTTACTTCGATGGGTGCAAAGCGCTCCACGTTACGGCGCGGATCGACGCGGGCGCGCAAATGGGGAAAACGATTCGACTGACCCGCCACTGCATCCGTCACCTGGGCGAGTTGCATGAATCGCTCCAGTTTCCGGGTTGCGTCGTCGAGATCTTTTTTGTCCTGGTTTGACTCGGCCTCCCGTTGTTCGTAATCCGATTGGCGCAAGATCCGTTCCCCCTGTTGAACTCCCGCAAAGACCGCCGTCATCGCGTAGTAATCCGTCTGCGAAATAGGATCGAACTTGTGATTGTGACAGCGCGCACAACCGACCGTCAGCCCCAAAAACGCGCTGCCGGTGGTGGAGATCATGTCGTGCAGTTCGTCCGCCCGCTGCTGTTGCGTGAGCGCTGGGTCGGGACTCTTCACCCGGTCACAAGCCCCGCCCACGATGAAACCGGTTGGCGCATCCAACTGAAAAACATCCCCGGCAAGCTGCTCGGTCACGAAACGATCATACGGCGTGTCGGCATTCAACGCCGCGATCACATAGTCGCGATAATACCAGGCGTTGGTGCGCGGCTGATTCATTTCAAAGCCGTCGCTCTCCGCAAAACGCACCACGTCGAGCCAGTGTCGCGCCCAACGCTCACCGTAGCGCGGTGAAGCCAGCAGGCGATCCACCAAATTTTCGCAGGCCGAAGGACTTTTATCGGAAACAAACCTATCAATTTCATCGGGCGTCGGCGGCAATCCGATCACGTCGAAACTCAACCGCCTAATCAATGTGAGCCGGTCGGCCTCCGGCGACGGTGCGAGTTTGTTCTGTTCCAGCTTCTCCAGGATGAAATGGTCAATGGGATTGCGGGACCAGCGTTTTTGTTTCACCTCAGGAATCGCGGGCCGGACGGGAGGTTTGAAAGACCAATGATGATTGGTTGACCCGGCGCTCGAATTTGTTTCCGCCGCCGAGGCCGTCAGGAAAGAAAGCGCCGTAAGGAGAGTGACAAGGTGGAAACAACGGACAACCGAAATTGTGGGTTCTGATCGTACAAAAATCATAAGACCCGGCGTCAACGAATGTGAACCGAACACCTACAGAATTTTACGCCCATGAATTGATTCAGTATCCAACCGACTGGATGGCCGCAAGCAAACTTTCCAGGATCAGATTCGGGGCCACGCCCAAAGCCACCACCAACAACGCCAGCACCACCAGCGCGATCTGCGTCACCCAAGGCACGTTGGCATCCGCGATATCCGTCGCATTCGTCCCCTCCACAACGTAAATCTGTTTCAACACTTGCAAGTAGTAGTAAAGCGACACCGCGCTCATCGCGATGGCGAGGATGACCAGCCACAGCAAACCGAGATTCGGCGCGCCGGTTTTCAAGGCGGCGGCGAAGAGATAAAATTTTCCAAAGAAACCCGCGAGCGGCGGAATTCCCGCCAGCGACAGCATGAAAACCATCATGCACAGTGAAACCACCGGCGCACTCCGGCTTAATCCCGCGAAGCTCGACAGCTTGTCGTCCCCTGCCCTCGCTTCCACGAACCCAACCACGCCAAACGCGCCAATCGTCGTCAGCCCGTAAGTCACCGCGTAATAAATCAGCGAAGCCACGGCCTGCGTGTCGTGCGACATCACCGCGAGCAGCATGTATCCCGCATGGGCAATCGCTGAATACGCGAGCAACCGCTTCACGCTGGTTTGCACAATGGCAACGAGATTGCCCAGCACCAGCGAGAGTCCGGCGATAATCGCAATCACAGGCACCCAACCTGCCAGGTAATGCTGGTATGCCCCGCTGCCTTCCGCTCCTTTGAAGCCAATCATCATCACCTTGGCGAAAACAAAAAAGCTCGCCACCTTCGAGCCGGACGCGATGAACGCCGCGCTCGGTGTCGGCGCGCCTTCGTAAGCATCCGGCGCCCACAGATGAAACGGCACGGCGGCCACTTTGAAGCCAAAACCAATCACCGTCATCACGATGGCGACGATGAGCAGCGGGTCGAGATGGTTCGGGCTGACGAATTTCGCCCCGACCGCTTGGGCGATTTCGCGAAGGTTTGTCGAGCCGGACAGTCCGTAAAGGAGGCTCAATCCAAACAACGTGAACGCCGCCGCCATGCCACCGAACAAAAAGTATTTCAGCGCCGCCTCGGCGGACTTGATATTGCGCTTGTTGAAAGCTGTCAGGATGTAGAGCGAGAGACTCACAAGTTCGAGCGAAACGAAAATCATCAGGATGTCCTCGGCGCTGACGAGAAACATCATGCCGACGGTCGCGAGCAGAATCAGCGCGAGATATTCGCCGATGTGTGTGGTGAAGTTCGACTCGATGGATATCAACACCGTGAAAATCGTCAGCGCGAGCAACGCGACCTTCACCAGTTGCGTCAACGGATCAACCACCAGCATACCGCCAGACACATCGCCATGCGCCGGCACGACCAGCATCCAGACGATCGCCGCCGCGCAACCCACGCTGGCAACCATCCCACCAACGATGAACCGGAAACGCGTCTCCAGTTCGCGCATCGCCGTGAGGTCAATCACCAGCACGGCCAACGCGGCCAACACCACAATTGTTTCCGGTGCGGCGAGCTTGAGCAGTTCGAGATAGCTCATGGCCCACCTCCTTTCCGCAACCAATCAAACAGCGGCGAATCAAAGCTCGGGACAATAACATCCAGCAAAATTCGCGGGTAAAGTCCCACGAGTAACGAAACACCGATCAACATCACCGCACCGATGCGCTCCGGAACTGAAATGGCATCCATCGCGTGATGATGTTCGTCCTGCGAAGCCGTCTCCCTCTCCCCATCCGATGGGGAGAGGGCCGGGGTGAGGGGCTTCTCCGCTTCGCCAAAAAACGCCTTCTGCATCGCGCGTAACGTGTAGGCTACGCCAATCACAATGCCCACGCCCGAAATCACCGCCAGCGTCGGGAACGCCTTCCACGCGCCGATGAGCACCTGCAACTCCGCTACAAACCCGCTAAAACCTGGCAACCCCATCGAAGCCATTCCCGCGATGACGAATGTCGCCGCTGCAAACGGCATCGCCTTCACCAGATTCATTCCTTCTAGTACTGCGAGTTCACGCGTGTGCGTGCGCTCATAAACCATTCGTCCAACCACCGCGAACAGCAGCCCCGCGATGATCCCGTGCGAAAACATCAGCAACACCGCGCCGCTCAGGCCGATCGTGTTCAGCGTCACCAACCCGAGCAGCACGAAGCCCATGTGACTTACGCTCGAATAGCCGATGACGAATTTGAAATCCTTCTGCACCAGCGCCACCACCGCGCCATAAACGATGCCGATAACGGAGAAGACGGCGATCACGTCACGCCACGAGTGAAATCCCACTACTCCAAAACTCCAGTTCTCCAATCCCTGCGGAAACAACGTCATAGCCACGCGCAGACAGCCGTAGGCGCCCAGCTTCATCACCACACCCGCGAGCAACATCGAAGCCGCCGTCGGTGCGGCGACGTGACCGGTCGGCGCCCACGTGTGAAACGGCCACATGCCCGCGAGAATCGCGAATCCCACGAACACCAACGGGAACGCCCACATCTGGAAATCGTGCGGGAACGGATACTTCGCCAGTTCCATCACATTGAACGTGTGCGCCCCCGACACGACATACGCCGCGATCAATCCCACCAGCACCATCGCGCTGCCGACGAACGAGTAGAGCGCCAGCTTCATCGCGCCGTATTCCTTCCGCGTCGAACCCCAGATCGCGATGAGGAAATACTTCGGGATGATCGCGATTTCGTAAAACACGAACAACAGGAACAAATCGAAACTCAGGAACACGCCGTACACGCCGCCAATGAGCGCGAGGTAGAACGCGAAGAACTCCTTCGCGCGATGTTCGATGTTCCATGAGAAAAGAATTCCACCTACCGCCGCCAGACCGGTCAGCAACACCAACGTCAAACTCACACCATCCGCTGCGAGATGATATTCAATGCCCAGCGACGGAATCCAAGGCAGCTTGGCAACCGTGACAATCTCGCCCACCTTGAATTGAACAAACCCCGCAACCGCGACAAACAATCCAGCGACCGCCGAAAGCATGGCCACCTTGCGCGCCGCCGACGCGTTCCCCTTCGGCAACAGCATCAGCACCAGCACGCCGAGGAATGAAATGTAAATGGTCCAGGCTAACATTATTCTATTCCCTCTTGGGGTGCGATTCGTACGAGCGCTTCGCGCGCCGCCCCCAGTTCCTGACTCGTGATGTTTGTGATGGTTCGAAAGGCCGTAAAAACTCGTGCCCACTCTGGATTAACCACCAACCCAGCATCTGCTTGTCGAGTTGGAGAGTTTGATACCCCAAACGTGAACGATTTCTCCAAGGCCCTCGCAACGCCGAGATCGTCAGCATTCACACCATCGAGAGCCATGAGGATCCATTGGTCCAGTTTGCTCGAAGGGGTTTTCAAAGCAGTTTCAAGCGCAGGAATCAAACTCGTGGAATGTCTGTCCATAAGCAATAAGCCAAAGGCTGCGCCACGTCTTGCGATGTGGTCATCGTCTCTAAGCCCTGCCTCCAAAACTGGAAGGACAGTTTTCGGGGCCTGTCCGATCATCCCCAATGCTCTTGCAGCAGAACATCGCGTCACACGGTCTTGCCTCGTATTCGTAAAAACTTTCACCAGCAATGGGATTAACGGTTCGCCACTTTTACCCAGTGCTCCAGAAGAATGCACCACTGCCGCGCTGATTTTGGAATTCGTACCAATCAATGCGTTAGACAAGGCTGGCACCGACGCAGAACCAATTGAAGCAAGCACCCAGGCTGCTAGCAGGGCCGTGGATTCGTTAAACAATAGATTTGTCATCGTCGGTATGGCAGCGAACGCATTACCACCCAAGACCGTCAGGCCAAGAGCTGAATCATATCCCTTCCGTCCGGAAGCGCTGCGCATGTCCGGGAAGTCAATTGGAAGGGCGTCGATGAGATGGTCGAACCGTTCAATATTTAGAGACCTTTCCAACCAAGAGTTCAAAAACGGCACGGCAGGTTCTCCTATGGCTCGAATTGCTCCGGCTGCTTTTTCATCAATTACGGGCTCCAATCTTGCCCAATCAAACCTGTCGGTTCGCAGTTCCTCAATCCATATGCTAAGTGGTTTTCCAAGGTGCGATGGCTCTTTGCGGGTCAACTTGGGAGCAATCAGGGTAAAACCAATAATCAATGCGGTTAGGAGGCAGCCAGTAACGACAAGCATCCGCGAGTTCACGCTCGCGTGATTCGCCACATAATTGGCCTTATCATTATGCATTTACTCTTAGAATTTCAGTTGCTCCACCATCTGCACCGCCGTCGGATTGATAACGTCCAGCACGAGGCGCGGATATAGGCCGAGCACGAACATGAGTGCGATCGGGATCAGCAACAGCCCAATCTCACCCGGCGTCAGGTCCGGGAACTTCGCCCACTTCACGTTCAGCGGGCCGTTGAAGACGCGTTGCAAAATCGTGAGGATGAAAATCGCCGTGACCAGCAGGCCAATCACCGACAACGCCGCCGCCCACGGCGCGAGCGGGAACACGCCTTTGAAAATCAGGAATTCGCCCACGAACCCATTCAGCCCCGGCAGTCCGAGCGACGAGAACAACGCAATGCCCATCAGTCCGCAAAATACCGGCGCGACTTTGCGCAGCCCGCCGAAATCGTTCAGGCCGTGCAGGCCGCCGCTGCGTTGTTCAAGGAAGCCCACGAACATGAACAACGTCGCCGCCGTGAGGCCGTGATTGAACATTTGCAGGAACACGCCGTTGAGCGCGGCGGCTTTTTCCGTGGCGGCATTGACCGCGATGCCGCCGGAACCCGCAACCGCGAACACGCCGAGCAGGCAGTAGCCGAGGTGGTTGATCGAGGAATACGCGAGGATGCGCTTGAGGTCGCGCTGCGCGAACGCGGCGCACGCCGAGAAAACGATGGTGATGACCGCGAGCCATTGCAGCGTGGCGAGCACCTTGGGCATCTGCATCTGCGAGACGAAAATCGGCAGCAGGATGCGGATGAAACCATACATGCCCATCTTCGACATCACGCCCGTGAGCAGCATCGTCACCGGCGACGGCGCTTCGGCGTAGGTCGCGGGCAGCCACGTGTGGAACGGCATCAACGGCACTTTCACCGCGAAGCCCAGCAGCACGCCGCCGAAAATCACCAGTGCGAGCGGCCCGGTGTTCAAATTATACCAGCCAAGTTTCGCCGCGAGCGCGGAAGCCAGCGTGCCGTTGCGACCAAGCTCCGCGAGTTCGATGAAATCAAATTTGCCCGTCGCGACGAAGATCGCGAGGAACGCCAGCAGCATCGCGACGCTGCCGACCATCGTGTAGATGAAAAACTGCGTCGCCGCCGGCGCGCGTTGCGGTCCGCCCCAAAGCCGCACGAGGAAGAACGCCGGGATCAAACTCAGCTCCCAGAAAATGAACCAGTGGAAAAAGTTCAGCGCCGTGAACGTGCCGAACAGGCCGGCTTGCAGGAACAGCACGAGCGCGTGATAGAGCGGAACGCGCTCATTGATTCGCCCGGAGACCAGCAGCGACATCGGGACAACGATCGCGGTGAGCATCACCATCAACAGCCCCAGCCCATCCACGCCGACGAAATACTGCACGCCGAGCGTTGGAATCCAGTCGTGCCGCTCGACGAATTGAAGTTCGCCAGAGGTCGTGTCGAATTGTTTCCACAATCCCATCGCCAGCGCGAGCGATGCAAAGCTAAAGGCGAGTGCCAGTTTGCGCGCGAGGCCCTTCTGCTCCGCACCGAGACCGACGACAATCAATCCGCCGATGAGCGGTAGCAACGTGATGATGGTGAGGATTGGAAGGTCGTTCACTTCCCACCTCCCCAGATCAGGAACAACACCAGCACAACCAGCGCGACGCCGATGATACGCAGATAATTCTGCACACGCCCGTCTTGCAAGCGTGACATGAGCTTGCCGCCACGCGTCACGCCGTCGCAGCTTTGATCGAAGCCGAGGTTGATGGCGAACTTGTCAAAGGCATCGCTCACAAAACCAAAACCAACGGCGAGGGAAGAAACCAGCAGCACCACGCCGCCCCACACCCATTCATCCAGAAAGGCGCAGGCTCGCGCGAACCACGCGTTGAAGCGGATGACGGTCATCTCGTAAAGCTCATCAACGCCATACTTCTTCGCGAACCACGCGTGCATTCCGAGCGGGAGATTCTCCAGCACATCCGGCTCGTCGGCTTTTTGAATGGGCTTGCGACCATAGAGCCACCAGCCGACACCAAGTCCGGCGAATACGATGACAGACGAGAGCACCATGAGCGAAATCACTTCGCCAGTGAAACCGCCTTCGCCGTGATGCTGACCGAGGAAAGATTGAAACCACGGCCACGCCGGCGTGCCGATGGCGCTGAGTCCGACCGCACACACCGCGAGGATGATCAGCGGCGCGGTCATGACGAGCGGTGATTCGTGAGGTTCGTAGCCGCCGACGTGAGGAGGCGGAATGGTTGGATGAGAATGGTCCGCCTCGTTACCTCGGCGGCTACGATTTGAACCAAAAAACACCAGCGCCACTTGCCGCGTCATGTAGAACGCCGTCAGGAACGCGCCGGCGACGCCGAGATAAAATGGAATTTGCGAAACCGACCAACCGTGTGCGGAGTGGAGAATCGCGTCCTTGCTCCAGAAGCCGGAGAACACGAGCGGAAAGCCCGCCAGCGCCAACATGCCGACCGCGTAGGTCAGGAATGTGATGGGCATGTATTTCTTCAACCAGCCCATGCGACGGATGTCCTGCTCGTCATGGCAACCATGAATCACAGAACCCGCGCCCATGAACAGCAGCGCCTTGAAGAACGCGTGCGTGATGAGATGGAACATGCCGACTGCCACACCGCCAACGCCCAGGCCCATCATCATGTAGCCGAGTTGCGAAACGGTGGAGTAAGCGAGGATGCGCTTGATGTCGTTCTGCGCGACGGCGATGGTCGCAGCGAAGACGGCGGTGATTGCGCCGATCCAAGTGACGACTTGAAGTGCCGGGCTGGTGTTGGAAAAAAACAAACGCCCCGCATCCGAAATGTCACTTACTGCCATCAGCGGATAAACCCGCGCCACGAGGAACACACCCGCCGCCACCATCGTTGCCGCGTGGATGAGCGCGCTCACAGGCGTCGGGCCTTCCATCGCGTCGGGTAGCCAGACGTGCAGCGGAACTTGGCCGGATTTGCCCATCGCACCGATGAAAATCAGCAGACCGATTCCAGTTGAAACCGCCATACCGATGCCGGTGGCCTGCACGACCATTTTGGCGAGCGCAGATTTTTCCATGCAGCCCCCGCCATCGTCGTAGAAGAGCAGCGTGCCGGTCTGCGAGTAGAGCCATACCATGCCGAGCAGCAAAGCGACATCGCCGATGCGTGTGGTGATGAACGCCTTTTTCGCCGCCGCCGCCGCGCTGGGTTTGTGATACCAGAAGCCGATGAGAAGATACGACGTGAGGCCGACGAGTTCCCACGAGATGAACAGCAGCAACAGGCTGTTCGCGATGACGACGCCGAGCATCGCGCCGGCGAACAGCGAGAGGAACGTGAAGAAGCGCGTGAAGTTTTTGTCATGCGCCATGTAGCCGACGCTGTAGATAAAAATCAGCGTGCCGACGAACGTGACCATCACGAGCATCACCGCCGTGAGCGGGTCGAGCACCCAACCGAGTTTGAGAATGCCCGCATCACCCGCCGCGAATCGCAGCCATTCGAAATTGAAAACTTCCTTGGCGGCGCCGTGCCCGCCGTGTTGCAGCGTGTGCGCGAACGCGCAGAGCGCGAGCAGGAACGAGACAACCATCGAACCAATCGCGAGCGATGCCGAGAACTTGCGGCAGCGTTGCGGCGCGAGTGCGCTCAATCCCGCCGCCAGAATCGGCAGCGCGGGAATCAGCCAGAGGTTTTTGACGATCCAGGGAGTCATTTGAAAGCCACGGAGTGGCGGCAGATGGTAGCCCACGGCGCCAGCCGTGGGTCAAACGAACAAAACAAACCAAGCCCCGGCAGGGGCGACAGAAAAACAATTTGGAATCGCGCGCTCATTCCCACAGATATTTCTCGTCGTATTCAATCCCGTGTTTTTTCAAGAACGCAATGAACTCCTCCTTGAACAAAATTTTGCGGTGGTGTTCTTCCTGATTGGCGATGTAATCCAATACGGTTTGCTTCTGCGACGGACTCACGCCCAAGGCCGCGTAACCGACCTGCCACGAAAATGTCTGTCGCGTTGGAAATGTCTTGTGAACCCAGCCGGAGGAATTCGACTTCACCTTACCGATGATTTCGGCTGGGGCGAGTTTTGCGGGAAGCACCGCGAGAATGTGAACGTGATCGGTTGGGCCATTTATCAGAAGCGCAGTTGCGTCCAGTTCGCGAAAGATGCCGCCCATGTAGGGAAACAACCTTTGTTTGAGATCGGGTTCGAGCGTGGGCATCCGGTTTATCGTGCTGAAAATGATGTGCGTCAGGAGATTGGTGAATGTGTGCGCCATAATCGTTAGCCGTGGAACGGCGGCAGACTGTAGCCCATGGCGTGAGCCGTGGGATTCCAAGTTGAATCAAACCAAGCCCCGGATGGGGCGACAGATTCTTTCGCCCCTCCGGGGCTTGGATTGTTTTCACGCATTAACCCACGGCTGGCGCCGTGGGCTACCTTCTGTCGGCGCTCCGCGCCTGTCGGATTCGCCGACAGCGCATTGAAACTTTGTTGCTCGGTTTTCATCCCCTGAGCGAGTTCACTTCGTCTACGTTCGTCGTCTTGTAATGCCGGTAAATCGCGATGATGAGCGCCAAGCCGACGGCCGCTTCGGCCGCCGCGATGCCGATTGAGAAAATCACGAACATGATTCCAGTCAGCGCTTCCGGGTGTTCGCTGAAACGCCAGAACGCGATGAAGTTCAGGTTCGCCGCGTTGAGCATGAGCTCGATGCCGATGAGCACGATGATCGCATTGCGCCGCGTCAAAGCACCGGCCAGCCCGATGGCGAAGATCATGGCGGACAGGATGAGATAGGCGGAGAGCGGAGTCATGCGCTGAACCTCCAAGCTCCAATGCCCCGCGCGAGGCACACGCTTGGTGCTTGGAGCTTGGTGCTTCTCTGGATGTTGGATGTTGGTTGTTGGAGCTTCATTTCTTCACCTCGTCACGCATCGCAATAATCACCGCGCCAATCAGCGCCGCCGTCAGCAGCAAGCCGATGACTTCTAGCGGGAGAACAAACTTCGTCATCAGTGCGTCGCCGATCTCTTTCACCGTGGCTTCCACGCGCTCCGCCGGCACGCGCTGGCTGGCGAAACTATTCTTGATGGTCCACGCGAGCGTGCCGAACACGGCGACGGTCACGAGCACGCCCCAAATCCACGAGGAAGAGAAAAGCGCTTTCTCCGGCACCTGGCCGCCGCGCGTCAGCAGGATGGCGAACACAATCAGGATCGCGACCGCACCG
Organism: Pedosphaera sp.; assembly: GCA_009695195.1. Lineage (GTDB taxonomy): Bacteria > Verrucomicrobiota > Verrucomicrobiia > Limisphaerales > JADLHS01 > CAIKLQ01. The sequence goes on along the minus strand of SIBJ01000009.1, from coordinate 31,034 downwards.
ATGTAAACCAGGATTTGGGTGAAGCCGACAAATTGGGCGTCGAGTTGCAAGTAGAGCGCCGCGAGTCCGCCGAATGCGCCAACCATCGCGAGAGCGCAATGGATGAGATTACGCAGGCTCATCGCAGCCACGGCGGCGGCGATGGTCAGAACGGCGAGGATGATGAAAGGCAAAGTCATTTTTTAACCACGGATGGACACGGATGGACACGGATGATACAGGCAACGGGCCGGAGCGCGGAACTTATTCCACTTCGCCAGTCGGAAGTTTGAATCGTCCGGATACCTAGCTGCATGCGACCGTTGAAGCGGGCTGAAGCCCGCGCTCCGATTGTACCCGTGTTCATCAGTGTTGATCCGTGGTTGAATTTATTCCGCGAAACGATACGTGCGCTTGGCGAGGTTTTTGCCTGCCATCAACCCGCGCCCCAGCAGCAGATACGGGCCGACGACGAGCGCGAAGCCGACGAGCCAGCGTGGCAATCCCGGCGTCATGAAATGCCAGATTGCAACCCCGACGAGATTGAGCAGCGCCATGGGCAGCATGAATTTCCAGGCGAAGTTCATGAGTTGATCCATGCGCAGCCGCGGCACGGTGCCGCGAATCCAGATCAGGATCAGGACAAGTGTCACCAGCTTGATGAAGAACCACGCCCAGGAAGGAATCCACGTGAGCCACGCGAAGGGCGCGTGCCAGCCGCCGAGGAACAAGGTGATGCCGAGTCCGCTGATGGCGAACATGCCGAGATATTCCGCGAGGAAAAAGAGCGCGAACTTGAAGCCGGAGTATTCGATGAAGTAACCGGCGACGATTTCCGATTCGCCTTCCGGGAGATCAAACGGCGAACGGTTCGATTCGGCGAGCGCGGAAATCATGAACAGGATGAAACCCGCGAAACCCCACGGCGTGAACACGAACCAGTCCGGCAGCAGGCCGTGGTAAGTGGATTGCGCCTCGACAATCTTCACCGTCGAGAGCGAACCGACCATCATGATCACGCTGACGGAACTCAGGATGAGCGGGATTTCGTAGCTGACCATTTGCGCGATGGCGCGCATCGCGCCGAGGAGCGCGTACTTGTTGCGGCTCGACCAGCCGGCCATGAACACGCTCAACTCCGTCGCCGCGCCAACGGCGAAGAAAAACAGCAGGCCGGCGTCCATGTCCACGGCGACCATGTTGCGGCCGATCGGCAGCACCGCGTAGGAAAGCAACACTGGAATGACCAACACCACCGGCGCGAAGAAATGCACAAGCTTGTCGGCGGCAAAAGGCACGATGTCCTCCTTGGTGAGCGCCTTGATGCCGTCGGCGGCGGGTTGGCCGAGGCCGAAGAGGCTGATGTTCGTCAGCGGAATACCAGCGCGGTTTGGGCCGTAGCGATTTTGAATGCGGGCCAGGCCTTTTCGTTCCAGCCACGTGGTGATGGCGAAGAGCGTCGCGAAGGCGACGATGATGACCGCGATTGAAAGCAGACATGAAATCACCGGCTGCGACCAAACCGGCAGATAGCCGAGCAGCCAGTGCTTCAACGAAACAAAAATCTGGTCGAACGTGTCAGACATCAGTTCAAGAATCCCTTTTCCCCTGTTCGTTAGTCATGCTCCGATCGGGGCCGCAACTGGTGCCGGCGGCGCTGGTTTCGGAGCCGCGGCGGCTTTCGCCTTCGCTTCGGCTTTGGCCTTCTCCGCAGCGAGCCGCATGTCCACTTCCGCGGCGTCGGTCGGATGAATCTGGCGAAAGTGGGAATTCGACCGCGAGAGTTTTTGCTTGTTGATCAGCAACCCCCCGAACCGGTCCGTGGTGCTCAGTTCATATTCCGTGTCCATCTTGATCGCGTCGAACGGGCAGACCTCGACGCAAATCTGGCAGCTCATGCAGACCGAGATATCAATATCGAACTTCGCCGGATAAAACTGCGCCTTGCCCGTGTAATCCGGTTTCTTGTCCTTGCTCTTCTCGATGTAAATGCACTTGGGTGGACATTCCTTTTCGCAAATCTGGCAGGCGACGCAGCGCATGCCTGCGTGCCAGTCATCGCCATCGTAAAGGAGAAACGGAAACTGCCGGGCGTTCTCGATCTGGGGAATCCGCTCCTCGGGATATTGCACCGTGGTGAGGCGCTCATCGCTGACGTAACTGCCGAGGAAATTCCTCGCCGTCTCCGCCATTCCTTTGATGATTCCTTCACCGAGCATGGCGGGAGTTTAGAAAGCGGTCAGCGCGAAGCAAGCAAACGGTTGGCGAGCATCACTCGTAAATTGCCATCCGGGTCGCGCATCATTGCCGGCTGACAATCGCCCGGCGCATGAAAAGCCCGGCGTTGCGCCCCGCCGTCTCAAATGTCATATCGTCATATCCAGATACGTTGATTTTTCACTTGGCACTGCCCCGCCCTCACGCTAAGCTGCCCGCCGTGAGCGAAAAGCCATCAGGTCCATTTGCGCGCGGCGAGGAACTCGTCAAACTCCTGCGCCATCGCATCGCCATCATTGACGGCGCGATGGGGACGACCATCCGCGCCTACGGGTTGGGCGAGTCGGCGATTCGCGGCGAACGGTTCAAAGACTCGAAGAAGGACCTCAAGAACAACGGCGACCTCTATTCGCTCACGCAACCCGACACGATCTGCGACATCCATCGCCGTTTCCTCGAAGCCGGCGCGGACATCATTGAGACGAACACCTTCTCGGCAACGAGCATCGGCCAGAGCGAATTCTTCGTGGACGACCCGCGCGAGCATGGCGGGCGCAAAGACCCGGCGTTCTATCAAAAAATCATTGAGGACAAATCCCTCAACGATCTCGCCTGGGAAATCAACGAGCAGTCCGCCAAGCAATGCCGCGAATGGGCCGACCGCATCGCAAACAAAACCGGCCGTCAGCGTTTTGTCGCGGGCGCGGTCGGGCCGCTGACAGTTTCGCTCTCCAACTCGCCGGATGCGGATGACGCGGGATTTCGCGTTTGCACCTTTGACCAGGTCAAGGCCGCCTACGCGAACCAAGTGCGCGCGCTCATCGCGGGCGGCTCGGACTTGCTGCTCGTCGAAACGATTTTTGATTCGCTCAACGCCAAGGCGGCGCTCGTGGCGATCCAGGAAGTGTTCGAGCAGGACAAAAAGATTTTGCCGATCATGATTTCTGCTGCCGTGGGTCGCGGCGGGGAAACGATGATCTCTGCGCAAACCATCGAAGCGTTTTGGACGGCGGTGAAGCATGTTAAACCTATCGCGGTCGGGCTGAACTGTTCGCTCGGTCCCGATCTCATGCGCCCATTCCTTGCGGAACTCGCGGATAAGTCGAGCGCCGCAATCTCGTGCTATCCGAACGCCGGCCTGCCGAATCCGCTTTCGCCCACAGGCTTTGATCTCACGCCGGCGGACATGGGAAACTTTCTCGGTGAGTTCGCGCGGAGCGGCTTGCTCAACATCGCCGGCGGCTGCTGCGGCAACACGCCCGAACACATCGTGGCCATCGCGAAGGCGCTGGAGGGGCGGCATCCGCGAGAATTCGTGCAGCAAACGACGCGCGTAATATCCCTCTCTCCCCGTGAGGAACGAACGGGGAGAGAGATGGAGAGAGGGGCTTCTGAAAATGGAAGTGCCTCCTCTCCCCAGCCCTCTCCTCCCTCGGCGGGAGGAGAGGGAGAAGTCGCGCCGATCACGCCTCTTCCCCTGCGCCTCTCCGGCTCGCAGCCGTTCACGCAGCAGCCCGGGATATTCCTCATGATCGGCGAGCGTACGAACGTGGCGGGTTCGCCGAAGTTCGCGAAACTCATCAAGGAAAATAAATACGAGGAAGCCGTCGCCGTTGCGCGGCAGCAGGTCGAGAACGGCGCGAACATCATAGATATCTGCATGGACGAAGGCATGATTGACGGCGTCGCGGCGATGTCGCGCTTTCTTCATCTGCTCGGCAGCGAACCCGAAGTCGCCAAAGTCCCGTTCATGGTAGACTCGTCGAAGTGGGAAGTCATCGAGGCCGGGCTGAAATGCGTTCAAGGCAAAGGCATCGTGAACTCCATCTCGATGAAGGAAGGCGAGGCGAGGTTTCGCGAACATGCGCGGAAAGTTTTGAAGTATGGCGCGGCCGTCGTCGTCATGGCGTTCGACGAACAAGGCCAGGCCGCGACGCTGGCGGACAAGATTCGCATCTGCGAACGCGCCTATCGCATTCTTGTGGATGAAGTCGGCTTCCCGCCCGAGGACATCATTTTCGATCCGAACATCCTCACCGTCGGCACGGGCATCGAGGAGCACAACAACTACGCCGTGGACTTCATCGAAGCCACGCGCTGGATCAAGGCGAACCTCCCGCACGCAAAAGTTAGCGGCGGTGTGTCGAACGTGTCGTTCGGTTTTCGCGGCAACAATCCGGTGCGTGAAGCGATGCACAGCGCGTTTCTTTATCACGCCATTAAGGCCGGCATGGACATGGGCATCGTCAACGCCGGGATGCTCGAAGTCTATGAAGAGATTGAGCCGGAGTTGAAGGAACTCGTCGAAGACGTTTTGCTGAATCGCCGTCCCGACGCGACCGAGCGGCTCGTGGCGTTCGGTGAAAAACTCAAAGCCGCCAGCGCCGGCACGACCGCGACGGACAAAAAAGTCGAAGAAGAATGGCGCAAAGGCACAGTCGAGGAACGGCTCTCGCACTCGCTGGTGCGGGGCATTGACGCTTTCATTGATACCGACATCGAAGAGGCGCGGCAGAAATACGGCAAGCCGCTGTCAGTCATCGAAGGGCCGCTCATGGCCGGCATGGGCGTGGTCGGCGATTTGTTTGGCGTCGGAAAAATGTTTTTGCCGCAGGTGGTCAAATCCGCGCGCGTGATGAAGAAAGCTGTGGCTTATCTCACCCCGTTCATGGAAGCCGAGAAAGCGGCGATGCTGGCGCGGGGCGAGACCGTGAAGGTCCAGGGCAAAATCATCCTCGCCACTGTGAAGGGCGACGTGCATGACATCGGCAAGAACATCGTCGGCGTCGTGCTCGCCTGTAACAATTACGAGGTGATTGATATGGGCGTGATGGTGCCGTGCGAAAAAATTCTGGAGCGCGCGAAGCTGGAAAAGGCCGACCTGATCGGTTTAAGCGGACTCATCACCCCGTCGCTGGACGAAATGGTTCACGTCGCGCGCGAAATGGAACGCACCGGCTGGAAAGTCCCGTTGCTCATCGGCGGCGCGACCACGAGCCGCGCCCACACGGCGGTGAAGATCGCGCAGCACTATAGCGAACCAGTCGTCCACGTCCTCGACGCGAGCCGCGCCGTGCCCGTGGTGAGCAGCCTGTTGAGCGCAGTAGGCAAAGCGCCGTTCGTGAAACAACTGCGCGAAGACTACGAGAAAGCCCGCGCGCATCACGCCGGGTCGCAGGTGAAACTGCTTTCACTCGAAGCCGCCCGCGCCAACGCACCGAAGCTCAAGTTCGATGATTTACCGAAGCCTGAGTTCACCGACGTTCGTGTCCTTTCCTCCGATGGCCAATCGCCAATCGCCAATCGCCAATCCACCGTCTCGCTGGCCGAATTGGTGCCGCTCATTGACTGGTCGCCCTTCTTCCACACTTGGGAACTCCGCGGCGTTTATCCCAAGATCCTCCAGCACGAAAAACACGGCGAGGAAGCGCGCAAGCTTTTCGCCGACGCGCAGCAGTTGCTCGCGGAATTCGTCGCCAAGAAATCGCTGCAACTTCGCGCCGTCTATGGCTTGTTTCCAGCAAACGCCGTCGGCGATGACGTGGAGATTTACGCGGACGAATCCCGAGCGAAGCTTTTGACGAAGTTCCACTTCCTGCGTCAACAAATCGAAAAGGGCGACGGCACACCGAACTGGTGCCTGGCTGACTTCATTGCGCCGAAAGGCTCACCGGATTTCATTGGTGGCTTTGCCGTCACGAGCGGACATGGTTTGAAAGCGATTGTCGAGAAGTTCAAGGCTGACCACGACGACTACAACGCCATCATGGCCGAGGCGCTCGCGGACCGACTGGCCGAAGCGTTCGCCGAGTATCTGCACAAGCGCACGCGCGATGAGTGGGGCTTCGGGAAAATCGAAAAGCTCACCACCGAAGATTTGATCTCGGAGAAATATCGCGGCATCCGTCCGGCGCCTGGCTACCCCGCCTGCCCCGATCACACCGAGAAAGGAATTCTTTGGGACCTGCTCGACGTGGAAAAACATACCGGCATCAAGCTCACGGAAAGTTTCGCCATGTGGCCGGGTTCGAGTGTGAGCGGACTCTACTTCGCACATCCGGAATCAAAGTACTTCGCCGTCGGCAAACTTGACCGCGATCAGGTGCAAGACCTCTCCACCCGCAAAGACAAACCGCTCTCCGAAATGGAACGCTGGCTTGGGCCGTGGTTGAATTACGATCCGGCAAAATGATTCCGCGTCACCGTTTTACAAAACCGGTTGACACTGAAGCGGACTAAGATCAATCTATCCGCATCCGTTGATACCAACGGTCTCATGCAGAGTGGCTGAGGGACTGGCCCGATGACGCCACGGCAACCGGTTGAAATTTCGATTTCAATGCAGGTGCCAAATCCAGCCCCGACGGGTGTCGGGGGAAAATGAGAAGAGCACAAAAACATTTGTCGCCCCTTCTCTCCAAGAGTCGGGGCTTTTTGTTTGCCCTGATGGAGCGCGGCCTTTAGGCCGCTTCAACGCTCGAAGTTAAGAGCGCATTGAAATCTGAAACGTCTCGCGAGTGCGGACGGTGAAGCGGGCTAAAGCCCGCGCTCCTTGAACGCGCCGACTAACACCGGCTGCTACGGTTGAAAGAAAGTTTATGAGTGAACATCAAGGTTTCATGAAGGCGCTCAAGTGCCGCGAGTGCGGACGCGAGTATCCGCTCACAGCCACGCACGTTTGCGAGTTCGACTTCGGCCCGCTCGAAGTTGCCTACGATTACGACCGCATCAAGAAGTCCATGACCAAGGCCGCGATCCAATCGCGGGCCAAATCCATGTGGCGCTACCGCGAGTTGCTGCCCGTGGCCAAGGACCCGACCGTCGGGCTGCAAGTCGGTTTCACGCCGCTCGTCAAAGCCGACCGGCTCGCCAAAGCCCTCGGCATCCGCGAACTTTGGATCAAGAACGACACGGTCAACTACCCCACGCTGTCCTTCAAAGACCGCGTGGTGAGCGTCGCATTGAGCCGCGCGCGCGAACTGGGTTTTGACACCGTGGCGTGCGCTTCGACTGGCAACCTCGCCAACTCCGTCGCCGCTCAAGCCGCGTCCGCCGGGCTGCGCGCCTACGTTTTCATCCCGTCGGATTTGGAGCAGGGAAAAATCGTCAACTCGCTTGTCTATGGCGCGAACGTGATCACCATCAAGGGCCATTACGACGAAGTGAACCGGCTTTGCGCCGAGATCGCGGGCAAGTTCGGCTGGGCGTTCGTGAATGTGAACATGCGGCCCTACTACGCCGAAGGCTCGAAGAGTCAGGCGTATGAAATCATCGAGCAATCCGGCTGGCGCATCCCGCAACACACCGTTGTGCCGATGGCGTCCGGCTCTTTGCTCACGAAAATCCAGAAGGGCTACCAGGAATTTGTGAAGCTCGGCCTCGTTTCGGAAACCGAATACCACATCCACGGCGCGCAAGCGACCGGGTGCTCGCCCATTTCCGTCGCGCAAAAGGCGGGACTGGATTTCTTCAAGCCCGTCAAGCCGAACACGATTGCGAAGTCGCTCGCCATCGGCACGCCGGCGGACGGCTTCTACGCGTTGCGCGTGATGAAGGAAACCGGCGGCGCCGCCGACGACGTGACCGACGACGAAATCCGCGAAGCCATCCGCCTGCTCGCGGAAACAGAAGGTATCTTTGCCGAAACTGCCGGCGGCGTGACCGTGGGCGTGGCCAAGAAACTCATTGCCTCGGGCAAAATTCCGGCGAATGATTCCGCCGTGCTCTGCATCACCGGCAACGGCCTGAAGACGCTCGATGCGGTCGTGGGCCACGTCGGCAAGACGCGCGAAATCAAGCCGAGCCTGCGCGAGTTTGAAACGATGCTGGCGAGTGAGGAGAAGGTGTCGGTGTAAAAGCTGGCAAGCCTGCGTGTCAAAGCCGTGACAGAGATTGAGTTCATAAACGCACAGCGCAATTTCCGGCGTGAAATCAGCTGGATGTCAACGGCGTCTTTTATGGTGTGGCTGGCGGCGTTTTTCGCAATTGGCGCAGGATTTCGATATTGGTTTCACGAACATGAAACGGTTTCAAACGTGTTTATTGCTTTTGCAGTCATCGGCTTTGTGGGAGCAGTAGTTTTGATCTCAAGGCATCTTCGTGAAAAGCACAGGTTAATTTGCCGTTCATGTGGACAATGGCTTTTTTCTGAAACTTCTGTTTCAGAAACCGGAAAGTGTGCGAAGTGTCAGGCCGAGATTTTTCATCTTGTTTGATATTTGATTGAATTAGTCACAATAAATTTATGCCAAAAACAGTTCGTATCCCCACCCCGCTGCGCAAGTTGACCAACAACGAAGAACTCGTGGAGGTCAACGGCGCGACCATCGCCGGGGCGACCGTTGAATTCAATTTGTGATTTGGCTGGCGGCTGATACTTTCAAGATATGAGCGTTTTGGAATTGACCGATGAGCAGGTGATTTCGCTGGTGCGCCAGTTGCCGTCCGCCCGGAAGCGACAAGCATTGCTGGCGCTGGCCGAGGATGCAGAAATCCGGCATGACGAGCGAATGGGTTTTGCCGAGGCGCAATTGCGTCGCCGCTGCGCCGAACGCGGACTCGACTGGGATCGTCTGTCGGAAGATCAACGCGAAGAGTTCGTGGATCGGTTGTTGCATGAGGAATAACCGTGGTGCCCACCGTCGTCTTCGATACCAACGTTCTTTTTTCGGCAACCGGCTGGCGCGGGAAACCGTTTGAATGTGTGGAGTTGGCGCGGGCGGGAAAAATCCAAGCCGTGACCTGTGCCGAGTTGATGGATGAACTGGCGGAGAAGTTGGAACTAAGGCTCGGCTTTTCCGCCGAGCAAAGCGCCGAAACGATTGCGCGTTTTTTGCGCTTCCTTGGCACCGTAAGAATTCCGAACGTGCTGAATGCCGTGCCGCGCGATCCTGATGACAATGCAGTGATTGAATGTGCCATCGAAGGCAAAGCAACGTATGTCATCAGCGGCGACAAGGATTTGCTGGATTTGAAGAAGTTTCGGGACATTGAAATCGTCCGCGCTAGCGAGTTCTTGAGCATCCTGGCAAAGCTGGAAAAATGAAAACCGTGAGTTACAAAAAGATTTTGCACGAGAAACTCGACGACCCTGAACAGGCGGCAGAATACCTCACCGCCTGTTACGAGGAAGGCCCGGAAGTTTTTCTCGTCGGACTGCGCGACGTGGTTGAAGCGCAAGGCGGCGTCGCCCGCGCCGCCGAATTGAGCAAGTTGAACGGGGAAAGTTTGTATCGTCTCGTTTCGCGTGACGGCAACCCGCGTTTGACGAGCTTGAATTCAGTGCTGACCGCGCTCGGATTGAAAGTTACTTTTGAAGCCGCTTGACCGCACAATCACCTGACACCTGACACCCCGCACCTGACACAATTTATTTTATGCCCAAAAAAGTCCGCATCCCAACCCCGCTGCGCAAGTTGACCAACAACGAAGAACTCGTGGAGGTCAACGGCGCGACCATCGCCGAGGCGATCACGGAATTGCAGACGCGCTATCCCGGCATCCAGGAACGCCTCGTGGACGAGAAAGGCGAAGTCCGCCGTTTCGTGAACGTGTATGTGAACGAGGAGGACATCCGCTTCCTCAAGAACCAGAGCACCCCGCTCAAAGACGGCGACGAAATCAGCATCATCCCGGCGATTGCGGGAGGTTAGGTCGAAACAAGTTTGTGAAAACGCTCGCCCTCACCCTAACCCTCTCCCCCGGGGAGAGGGAACAGCGAGCGGCTGCCTCTGGTGATTTGAACGACGGATACAATGCGACCGGCTTTCGAGTTATCAGTAACCGGCGAGACATTCACTCTCTCCTTGGGGAGAGGGCCGGGGTGAGGGAGGGCAAATAAACCAATCAATCTCATGGCTACAAAAAAGAAATCCAAGCCGACGACACAAAGCTCACCGCAACAAACGCGCCTGTGGTTGATGTATCCGCCCAAGCTCATCAAGAAGCCGCTCCTCTGGGAAGTCGGGCGCAAATTCAAAGTCGTCACCAACATCCGCCAGGCCAGCGTGACGGATGAAATCGGCATCGTCTGCCTCGAACTCGACGGCCCGCGGGCGGAAGTGAAAGCCGCCATCAAGTGGCTGGTGAAACACGGCGTCAGCGTCGAACCAGTCGAGATCAGTGTGGTGGAGAGCTGAACCGTCTTCTTTCAAAATAGAAACGGCGCGGAATCATCCGCGCCGTTCTTTTTGAAACCCCGTCAGGGGTGCCATCTTTGTAGTCGGGCAGATTAAGAGAGAAGCAAAAGCTCCGTCAGGAGCGACATAGATTATGCCGCCCCGCTGGGGCTTGGGAGAACAAGGGTTGCCGGCAACTACAAAGATTCCGCTCCTAGCGGAGCTACGGTTATTTCATCCGCCGTTTCACTTTCAACTGTGCCAGTGAATGAGCCAGCGCCGCATTGACGTTGGCAACTTCTTCATCGTCGAGCTTTTCGGCGAGGCGGGCTTCGGCGCGCTTGCGGGCTTCTTCGGCTTTCACCTCGTCAATGTTCTCGGCCTTGATCGCCATGTCGGTCAGAATGGAGACGCGTTCGCCGGTGACTTCCACGAAACCATCGCCGACGGCGAGAAAATAATCCTGGCCGCCCTTGCGCGCGATGATTTCGCCGGCGGTCAACTGGCTCATCAGTGGGACGTGCATCGGCAGGATGCCCATCTCGCCTTCGACGCCCGGCAGCGTGACCATGTCCACGTCTTCGGAATAAACTTTCGCTTCCGGCGTGACGATTTCGAGTTTCAGTGTGTTGGCCATTGTTTCAGTTCTTGATCTTAATCTTCATCTTACTCTTACTCGCTCCCGGAGGATTACGATTAAGAGACTGGGTCACCTTTCTTTGATTTCCTCAATCCCACCCTTCATGTAGAAGTTCATTTCGTTGACGTCGTCGTGTTTGCCTTCGAGGATTTCCTTGAAGCCACGCACGGTTTCGGCCACGGGCACTTGCTTGCCTTCGATGCCGGTGAAAACCTGCGCCACGGTGAACGGCTGGCTCAGGAAACGTTGAATTTTGCGCGCGCGCAACACGGTGGTTTTGTCGTCGGGCGAAAGTTCGTCCATGCCCAGGATCGCGATGATGTCCTGCAAGTCCTTGTAGCGTTGCAGAATCTTCTGCACGCCGCGCGCGACGTCGTAATGTTCCTGACCTACGACGTCGGCGGAAAGCGCGCGGGAACTCGACGCCAGCGGATCCACGGCGGGATAAATGCCGAGTTCCGCGATGGAGCGTTCCAGCACGATCGTCGCGTCCAAGTGCGCGAACGTTGTGGCGGGTGCGGGGTCGGTCAAGTCGTCGGCAGGTACATAAACGGCCTGGAAGCTCGTGATCGAACCTTTCTTGGTCGAAGTGATGCGTTCCTGGAGGTCGCCCATTTCAGCGGCGAGCGTCGGTTGATAACCGACGGCTGACGGCGTGCGGCCCAGCAAGGCGGACACTTCCGAACCGGCCTGTGAGAATCGGAAAATGTTGTCCACGAACAGCAGCACGTCCTGATTCTTTTCGTCGCGGAAATATTCGGTCACCGCGAGCGCGGACAATGCCACGCGGAGACGCGCGCCGGGCGGTTCATTCATCTGGCCGTACACAAGGCCGATGCGAGAGCCGGGTTCGATTATCGGCAAACCATTTTCGCCAAGAGCCGGATGACCTTTGGCGTCCTTCTTCACTTTGATGACGCCGGCTTCGATCATTTCGTTGTAAAGATCGTTACCCTCGCGCGTGCGTTCACCGACACCCGCGAACATCGAGACGCCGCCGTGCAGCTTCGCGATGTTGTTGATGAGTTCCATGATGACGACGGTCTTACCGACGCCGGCACCGCCGAACGCGCCGACTTTGCCACCCTTCAAGAACGGGCAAATCAAATCAATGACCTTGATGCCGGTTGTCAAAATCTGCGGCGACGTGGATTGATCCACCAGCGCCGGCGCGGCGCGATGGATGGGCAGATACTTGTCCGCCTTCACCGGACCTTGTTCGTCCACGGCGTTGCCGGTCACGTCGAACACGCGGCCCATGACGGCTTCGCCCACGGGCATCGAGATCGGCCCGCCCTGGTCGGTGATTTCCATGCCGCGCTTGAGGCCCTCGGTGGCGCTCATGGCGACGGCGCGAATCCAGTTGTCGCCGAGGTGCTGCTGCACTTCGAGCGTCAGCTTGGTCTTGCCGGCCGCACCGGGCGAGGTGAACTCGACGGTGAGCGCGTTATAGATGGCCGGCACCTGGTCGGGGAATTCGATGTCCACGACCGGGCCGATGATTTGAACGATTTTGCCTTTGTTCATGGGATTAAATTTACTTCGTCAGTTTACGATTCGTCAGATCGAGCGGTTTGGCTCGACGGATAGCTCCGGAGTCGTCTTCCGTGAACGTCAGCGACTCGTAGTAATCTTCCAACGGGACAAACACCCCGATTTTTTCCACCCACTGTTTCAGCCGCGAGGCGCACGTTCTTTCCCAAGCCAGAACTTCGATACCCCAACCCTTCTTGTGCATCCGCTCCAAATCAGCGTGAAACCCAATACCATCCAAAAATCCTGCGCCGTCGCCCGTCAGCAATACTGCAATGCCAGGATGACCATTGTTATCAATGGTTGTCCGCAGCATATGCGTCTGGAGTGCCTGATCGACTGCTTGCTCGCGCGAACTCAAGCTGCCCCGCTCAAACAATTCCACTTTAACCCCAGCCTGCTCCAACCGATTCCACACATGGCGCATTGGCGGCGGCACTGAACCGACGGCGATGGCTGACTCCAATTTGCGGCTAGCCAAGGCCAGAGCCAACAAGTGGTCGAATTGAACGCGCACCTGATACGCCGCGTCACCGCCTTCACGCTGCGCGGCGACAGTCTTTGCGCTGATGAAAATGTTGGAGTTGTCCCAGAAAACGAAAACTTTTTTCATAATTTAGAGTATTTCGATTTTCCGAGCAGCCGTCAACCCAACGCCATCTGGGCGGTGGTGATTTCCAAAAGTTCCTTCGTGATGTTCGCCTGCCGCAGCTTGTTGTAATCGAGCGTGAGGTCTTTGATGAGTTGCTTGGCGTTGTCGGTCGCGTTCTTCATCGCCACCATGCGCGAGCTGTGCTCGGACGCCTTGGCTTCGAGCAGGAATTGATAGACCTGAAAATTCAGATAGTGCGGCAGCAACGCGCCGAGCACGCCGTCGGCCCCTGGCTCGAAGAGATACTCGACGCCGGATTTTTCCAGCGCGACGGAAGTCTCACCGCCGTGAACGCCGGACTGCACCCCGGTGATTTCGCCGATGGGCAACAGCGGTTGCACTTCAGGTTTCTGAACCAGGGTGCTGACGAAGTTCGTGTAGAGCACATCCACGCGGTCCACCTCGCCCTTGACGAACAGGTCTTGCACGAACTTCGAAATCGCCCGTGCCTCGGCAAACAATGGCGCATCCTTGTAGGTGAATTCCGCGGCGAGCTTGCGCTTGGTGCGGGAAATGAATTGAGCTCCTTTTTTGCCGGCACAAACAAACACAGTCGTATCCTTGTCGAACTTCACCGCCTCGCGCGTGAGGTTTGAGTTGAGTGCTCCGCAGAGGCCCTTGTCCGTGCTGACGAGCAACACCGCGCGCTTTTTCCCCTCGCGCTGTTCCAGCAGCGGGTGCGCGAAATCTCCGGCGTTGCCGGCGACATGCGCGAGCAGGTTGTTCATCAAACTCGCGTACGGCCGGCCCGCCAGGGCGGCGAGCTGCGCCTTGCGCATCTTCGACGAAGCCACCATTTGCATGGCCTTCGTGATCTGCGCCGTGTTCTTGACCGACTTGATGCGTCGGCGGATGTCGCGGGTGCTGGGCATGAAATTATCTTCGGGAACGCGGCTTCACCCGATACGGCGGGGAGGTTTCGCGCATGAAACCAATCTGCTTGCGGTTCGGCGGCAAAGGCGGCTCGATCAATTGCCGGATCGCCTCGAACAAATTCTGAAGCGCCTCGTCGTGGCCAGTAATGCGGCCTTCCAGTTCTGCCAGCTTCCCGGCGAGTTCCTTGTGCGCCGCGAGTTGCTCGCGCATGGAAATGAAAACTTTAACAACGCGAACACTTGCGTCCACGGCAATCTTGCTGTTCAAAACATTCCCGAGCATCAGCGCGCCATGTTCAGTAAAAACCCAAGGCAATTTGGTGCGTCCGCCACGGCCGATCTTTGATATCACAATCTGTGATATCAAAGCCGTAAACTCCTGTCCGGTAAGCTGAAATGCAAAACCCGCTTCAAACCGTCCGGCATTTCTCTTGACGGCCTGATTGAGTTGTCCGGTCGTAACGCCATAGATTTTTGCCAAGTCGGAATCCAACATGACGCGCTGGCCGCGAACGAGGAAAATCAAATCCTCAATCCGGCGGATCGGAGCGTATGTTGGTTCACTTGCCATAAACATCTGTCATTTGTCGCTTTGCAAACTTGAAGTCACAATTTGTGACTTCAAGTTTTCTCATCCACAACATCTCACCGATAAGTCTGCTTGAACTCCGTGACCGCCGCTTTCAACTCGGCGGCGAGCGCGTCGCTGAACGCCTTCTCGGCGCGGATTTTCGCGAGCAGATCGCCTTTGCGCGTCTGGAGGAAGTCCGTGAGCTTGTTCTGAAAATCCTTCACCTTCTCCACCGCCACGTCGTCAATGAAATTGTTCTGCACCGCCCACAACACGCTGGCCTGGATTTCAACGGGCGTCGGATTAAATTGCGGCTGCTTGAAAACTTCCACCACGCGCTTGCCGCGTTCGAGGATGCCCTGCGTCTTCGCGTCGAGGTCCGAGCCGAACTGCGCGAACGCCGCCAGCTCGCGATATTGCGCGAGGTCGCCTTTGATACGACCGGCGACCTGTTTCATCGCCTTGATCTGCGCGGCGGAACCGACGCGGCTGACAGAAAGACCGACGGATACGGCGGGGCGAACGCCTTGGTAAAACAAATCTGTCTCCAGATAAATTTGCCCGTCCGTGATCGAAATCACGTTCGTAGGAATGTAGGCCGAAACGTCGCCCGCCTGCGTCTCGATGATCGGCAGCGCGGTGAGCGAACCGTTGCCGTATTTTTCACCGACGCGCGCCGAGCGTTCGAGCAAGCGGCTGTGAAGATAGAACACGTCGCCGGGATACGCTTCGCGACCGGACGGGCGCTTCAGCACCAGCGAAACCTGGCGATACGCCACGGCTTGCTTCGAGAGATCGTCGTAAATGATCAGCGCATCCATGCCGTTATCCATGAACCATTCGCCCATCGCCGCTCCCGCGAACGGCGCGAGATATTGATTCGCGGCGGAGTCTGACGCCGAAGCGGCGACCACAATCGTGTCTTCGAGCGCGCCGGCTTTTTCCAGTTCAGCAATGACGCGCGCGACGTTCGACTGCTTCTGGCCGATGGCGACGTAAATGTTGTGCATCGGGCGGAAGCTCTTGTCGCCGGACGCTCGACCAACTTTGTTGATGCGCGCCTGATTGATCATCGTGTCCACGCCAATCGTGGTCTTGCCCGTGGAACGGTCGCCGATGATAAGTTCGCGCTGGCCGCGGCCAATTGGAATCATCGCGTCAATCGCCATGATGCCGGTCTGCACCGGTTGGCTGACGGATTTGCGCTTGATGATGCCGGGCGCAATTTTCTCGACGGGATAAAACGCGTCCTGCTTGATCGGGCCCTTGCCGTCCACCGGGCGGCCGAGACAATCCACCACGCGACCGAGCAGGCCTTTGCCCACCGGCACGGAAAGCAGCTTGCCCGTGGTCTTGACCTCCGAGCCTTCATGCACGCCGAGGTAATCGCCGAGGATGATGGCGCCGACTTCAGTTTCTTCGAGGTTGAGCGCGAGGCCGATGACGCCGTTGCCAAAGTCCAACATCTCGTTGGCCATCGCATCGGTCAGGCCCTCGATCTTGGCGACGCCGTCGGAACATTCGCGGACGACGCCGACGTTTTGCCGGTTCACCTGCGTCTTCACGCCGGCGATCTGCGCTTCAATTTCTTGCAATAGGTTGCTCATAAAATTTTCTTCGTAGCGGCGTCTCGGCAGAGCGCCGCAAACCTGTTTTTTTCAGCGGCGCTCTACCGAGGCGCCGCTACCGTTCACTCAAAAACTCTCTTCCAACGCGGCCAATCGTCCGCGCACACTACCGTCGTAAACATCGCTGCCCACTTTCACCCGCAGGCCGCCGATCAATTCCGGGTTCGTCCCGAACGTCACGGTCAGGCCCGCGCCGTAACGCTTCGCCAGACTCGCCGTCACCGACGACTTCAGCGCGTCCGTGGCGGCCACCGCGCTCTCCACGCGGGCCGAGCGCCGCTCGATGTCGAGTTTCAACAACCGGTGGAAGTGCGAAAGGATTCCCACATAACCGCGCGGCTTGCGCGCGACCACCGCCCCGACGGTCTGGCGCACGCGGTTCTCGTCCACGAGGCCCGCGACCCGGCAATGGTTGAACAATTGCTTCGCGTCGCGCCGGGCTTGTTTGGAGATTTTCATTCCGCGTTCGGCTGGATCAATATCAATTGCTCGCCAACTGCCGGCTCGTTTCTTCCGCCAGACGGTTCTGATCGTCCGCCGTGAGTACCTTGCCCGTGACTTTCGACGTCGTGGAAACCACGAGCCGTCCGACTTCGCGGCGCAACTCGGTTTTCATTCGCGCGAGTTCCGCCTCGTTAGCCTGCCGCGCCTTCGTGATGATGTCGTTGGCGGTGGCGATGGCCTTCTGCGTTTCCTGCTCCAAAACCTTCGCGGCGGCGACCCGGGCTTCCTCGATGAACTTGGTCGCGTCCACGTTGGCCTTGTCGAGAATGGAGCGGCGATTCGCTTCCGTCGCGGCAAGCTCGGCTTTAATCTTGTCCGCGTTGGCCATGCCCTCGGCGATTTTCTCGCGGCGTTGCGCCAGCATGTTGAGCACGGGCTGGTAGGCGAACTTCCAGAGAATGAAAAGGACAATGGCGAAGTTGACCACTTGCGCGATCAACTTCGGCCATTGAATTCCGAGTTGCTGTAAGGTTTCTCCCATAAACGGGAAGCGTTACGGCGTTAAGCCTTGGCGACGACGAAGAACGCGAGAATGGCCAGACCTTCGGCCAGCGCCATGCCGATCAGCGCGGTGGTGAAGACTTTGCCGAACGCGCCGGGATTGCGGCCAATGGCTTCGGCGGCTTTCGAGGCGGCGAGACCGACCCCGACGGCCGCGCCTAAACCGACGAGACCGATTGCGACGTTGCCGTGTAATCCTTCGACGGCTGCTTGTGCGAGCATCATAGTTTTTCTTTCGTTTGTGTTTTTGTGTTACTGCAATCGCCCGCGCGCAGCACGGTCTCGATTGCAAATTCAATGCGCGTGCTTCGCGCCCGCGTGCTCTTCTTCCGTGTGCGAACAAAGCGTGCCGATGAACGCGATGCTCAACAACGTGAACACCAGCGCCTGCACGACCGCGACGAGCAATTCCAAAAAGTAAAACGGCAGCGCCGCTAGGCCGAGCGGCGAATTGGTCAGCATGAGCGTCAACACGCTTTCGCCACCGTAAATGTTTCCATAGAGACGCATCGCCAGCGCGACCGGGCGGATCATGATGGAGATGACTTCAATGCAGCCGATGAAAATGAAAATCAGCGAGAGCGGAATCACGATCCAGCCCGTCATGCCGCCCTTCACGCCGAAGATGTGTTTGAGGAGCCCGACCGGGCCGTTGTATTTGAGCGCCCAGATGGTGCTCATCACGAAAAATATCGCGGCCATCGCGACGGTCATGTTCGCGTCGGCAGTGGGCGGACGGAACAAAGGCGTGTCCGCATGCTCGATTCCGAACGGCGCACCGCTCGCGTGACCCCAGCCGATGCTGCCGACGCCGGGCAGCAAACCCATCAGGTTTGAAACCACGATGAACAGGAAGAATGTTGCCGCCAGCGGGAAAACCCAGTGAGCGACTTTCGGTTCGAGCAAACCTTTCGTCAGTTCCTCCAGTCCTTCGACGGCGGCTTCGACGACGTTTTGCACGCCCGACGGAGTTTCCTTCATCTTCTTCGTTCCCGCGCGAATCACGAAGAGAATCACAGCGCCGATGATCCAAGTGTAAACAATCGAGTTCGTCACCGGCAGCGGCCCGATGTGAAAGAGCGTCGGCGCTTCCGGCGACACGGGCGGTCCGACGTGGCCCGCGTGAGGCGCAGCACCATCGACCGCGGCTTCATGCCCCGGCTCCGCCGCGTTGAGAAACGCCGCAAAGCCGAGCAACACTGCTGCTGTCAAAATAGTCTTCTTCAGAGACATCACGTTTTGGATCGCTCCGGCGACACATATTCCATCGGTTTTTTAAACCGGGTTTTCGCCGGAAGCCCGCAGACAATGCCGTGACGTGAAAAGTTTCACAAGAAGTTTTTCGAGTTTTTTGCCTTGGAGAGCAGTCTTCAACTCCGTTTATGGACATCGTTAGCCCGACCGCGGCCCGCTTCGCCAAAGCCCGCGCCAAGTGCGCATGAAATCAGGCGCTAACGCCGCGTTTTTTGAGGCTCGCGACGATGGCCGTGCCCAGCAGCACCGCGCCCAGCACGCAGACAATCGCCGCGCCGACGGGCCAGTTGAAAGCGCCGGAACAATAGATTCCCGCCACGCTGCCCAGCGTCGAGATCGCGCAGCCAATCGCCAGCAACGAAGCGAGCTTCCGGGCGAGGAAATTGGCGCACACCGCCGGGATGATTAGATACGAGAAGACAAGCAGCACGCCGCCGATGTGAACGAACGTCGTCACGACGATGCCGAACAGCGCGTAAAAAAGAAAATCCCAGCCGCGAATGGAAAGTTTTTCCGCCTCGGCGCGCGCCGGCTCGAACGAGATGGCGAGGAATTTTTTCCGGAAGATGAAATGCACAATGCCAATCACCACGAAGAGCGCAAAGGGCAGGAGCACCTGCTCCGGTGTTTGCAGATAGAGCAGTTCGCCGACGAGGGTCTGTTTGAGCTCCTCGTTGCCGTGCGGACTGTTGTTGAGCAGCAGAATTCCACCCGCCGCCGCGACGACATAGACGATGCCGATCAACGCCTCCTGCGGAACTTGATGATGCTCCTTCATCCGAGTGAGCGTGAAGATCGCCGCGCCGATGAGCGTGAACACGATCGAGAACGCGTAGCTCTGCCAGTCGTGGGGGTCGAAATGAAACAGGATCGCCACGCACGCGCCGAGGGTGGCCACCTGCGCGAGCGCAAGGTCAACGAAAATGACCTCGCGGCGGATGATGTGCAGACCGAAGTAAACCAGCAGCGGCGGCAAAATCAGGCACGCCACCAGCGGCCATTTCATAACGGAGAGGATTTCGGTCATGGATTCATTTGGTTGTGACGCTCGCCCTCACCCCGGCCCTCTCCCCCGGGGAGAGGGAGAATCGTCGGCAGCCTTCAGAGAAATCCTGAGACTGAGTTTGCAGGACGCGCTCAGGCCAATCGAAGAATTCCCGAATGCTGTTCCCTCTCCCCGGGAGAGAGGGTTAGGGTGAGGGCGAGCATTCATCTCACTTCTTTTCTCCCAGCGCCTTCGCCAGCGTGTTCACGAGATAATCCATCAGCGCGATGTAGCCGCCCTCCGTTCCCTTCACGCCGCCGGGGAATTGCGCCACATCCACGACCGCCGCGCCCGTGCCGCGCGCCACGGTTTCCGCGATCTTGCGATTCAGGTAGGGATCCACAATGACCACGCGCGCGTTCATCTCCTTCATCTTTCCAATCACCTCCGCCAGGTGCGCGGGCGACGGCGGAATGCCCGGCTTGGGTTCGAGAAACAATTCGATCTTCAAGCCGAACCGTTCCGCGAAGTAGAGCCACGAGTTGTGATACGCCACCACCTCGCGCCCCTTGAAAGGCGCGAGAGTTTTTTTCCACTCCGCCGACTTCACGTCGAGTGCGTCGGTGAATTTCTTGAGGTTCGCGCTGAAAATGCCGGCTGACTTCGCGTCCAACTTGCCGAACGCGTCGGCGAGATGTTGCGCGACGAGCCGGGCATTCGCGGGATCCATCATGAAGTGCGGATTACCCGCCGCGTGCAAATCTCCCTTCGCACGATCCAGCGCCGTTGGCACTTCCTTCATCGCAATGCCTTCGTTGGCGAGTATGCGTCCGGGCTGACCGGATTGAATCTTGGGATTACGCGTGCCTTCAATCAATTTCGGTAACCACCCAATTTCCAATTCCGCTCCACCTTCAATTAAGACGTCGGCTTTATTGAGTTTCACTATAAAACTCGGTCGAGGATCTATGAAATGCGGATCTTCCGTCGGTCGCGCAAGCGTGGTGATGTCCACAAGTTCGCCGCCGACTTCCTTAGCAATCGCCGCGAGGTCCGGCGTGGTAACGACGACGTTGAGTTTTGCGTGCGCCGTCGCCGAGATTAACAGCGCGCAGCCGATGAAACGCAGAGGCGCAAAGACCGCAGAGGCACGCAGAGATGAAAAAGAAACTCTGCGTTTCTCCGCGGCCTCTGCGTCTCTGCGTTGGAAAAACAGTTTTTGAAACCTTGTATTCATCTTCGTGTCCATTCGTGTACATTCGTGGTTAGAACTTGTGCGCCGCGTGCGCGCCCAGCAGGAATTCAAACTGCAACCACACCGAATGATCCACGCCGAAGCCGTCGCGGTTGTCGTAATTGTATTGCAGCCGAAGTTTGGAAAACTCGCTCGGGTACCATGTGAGGTTCGGCGAAATGCGCCAGCGGGTGGCGCGATCAAACTCGACAATTGGAATCGTTAATTCTGAATTTCGGTTGACGGGTGCGACGTAGTCGCCGCGAAGAGCCGCGACCCAACCTGGCTTGAAGCCCCAAGCAATTTGCGAGTACATCCCCCAATCTTCGTACGTTTCGCGGGAGGTGAATTGGCGTCCACTTGCGTGAACAAACGTGGATTCACTGTCATAGCGCCGCAGCATCGCTTCTGCCTGCAAGGAAACAAACGGAAAGCCGCCGTGGGCATTTGGCGATTTCCATTTCCAGTAGAAGTCCGCCCCATAAATCTGCGCGCAACCCTTGGCAACTGTTTGATTGGGACCAAAAGCAGCAGAAACGCCGGCGACCAGAGTCTGGGAGTCGGTTAGGTCGAATGATGCCAGATAACGAGGAGTGAACAAGAGGTCGGCAAGCGAACTTACCCCGCGAGAGACGACGTTCGTTGCGTAAGGTCTTCCGCCTGGAAGCGTAAATACATTTGTCATGGGGGAAGAGTCAGCCACAAAGCTGTGTGCGGTTTCACCCACGCTGTTTTGAACGGAAAGAAACAGCTCGGAGTAAAACGGTGTCGGCACGAGCCAGGAGAAACGCGCGCCCGGATTGCGCAGGCCGTCCTCACCGAACAACCGCCCACTGATCAGCGGCACGTCCACGAACGCCCACGAGTGCGGATGCTGCGTGTTGATGCGACCGAACTCGGTGAGGATTTGTCCGGCGCGAACCTGTAAATTCCACGGCAGGGAAACGGTTTCCAACCAAGCCTCTTCGAGTTCAACTCCCGTCTCGCCGTGGGAATCCAACAGGAACGCAATGTTCGCGTTGCCGCGGAAGAACGGGTCTATCGCGCCTTGCAAATTCATCTCCACGCCCTGCACGGTGAAGCCACGCTGATTCGGATCGTGTCCGCCAAGCTGCGTGCCGCCCGCGATGTCGTTCGCAGTCGAGCCGCCAGCGGCAAACGTCGCCACCAGACCGAGGTCGGCGTACGTCCCGGCCTTGCCGAGGCGAAGCGGATCCGTCGGCGACCAGGATTTGGCCACCGGCACGGGGGCGGCAACGATTTCTTTCGGCGGCGCGGGCAGATTCGCCGCCGGTTTCTGCTCGATGCGCTCGAGTTTTTGCTCCAGCGCCTGCGTCCGCGCGCGGAGTTCCCGGATTTCTTTGCGCAACAATTCCAACTCGTTTGTCTCCTGCGCCGAAGCCGCACCCACGGTCAGCGCAGCCGCCAGGCTCAGGCTTACAAAATGATTCAGTTTCATATTTCTCTTCCGCGGTTCACGACGGCGCGGCCCGTTCCGGCAGCCATCATTGCCCGAGCCGTTCGAAAGGAACATTCAAAATGTGATATTGCCGCCAGTCACGATAATCGAAGTGCCACCATTCCTCTTTGAGGACGGCGAATCCTTCCGCTTCCATCGCCGCGCGCAGGAGTTCGCGACGCGCGCGCGCTTCGGCCGGGCCGCCGGCGTACGCGGCGAAGGCGCGCTCCGAAAATTCGTCGTACACGCTCGGCATCTCCACCTCGCGGCCGGTCTTGAGATCGAACAACGACAAATCCACGGCGCAACCGCGATTGTGCTTTGAACCTTTGCGCGGGTTCGCCACGAACTCGATCTTCCGTTCGGCGGCGCTAGCGGAATCCCAAAATAATTTTGTCACCGCCCACGGACGGTAGCCATCGAACACGAGCAGGCCGTAACCGTGCGCGCGCACGGTGCGGTTCACGCGCGCCAAGGCCTCGGCGGCAGGCCGTTGCAGGAACGCGCGCGGCTGAGTGTACACGGGGCGATGCATGAAGTTGTTCGTCGTCGCGTAACGGATGTCGAGGTGGATGGTGGGATCGAGTTGGATCAGTTCGACGAGTTCGCCTTCGCGGAAAGTTCCGGACTCTTTCGGCGGGGATGACTGGCAACCCGCGAGCAACATGGCGCCGACAAAAAGTGAGGAGAAGAAATGGTTCATGGTTTTGATACTCGTCGGCGGGACGCCGGCGCTCCCAGAATGGATTCCGCCGCGCAGCGGACCGCGTCGGCCAGTTCGCGGGGCTGCAACACTTTCGCGTCGCCACCCCAACTGAGCACCCAGCGTTCGATCTCGACGAGGCTCGAAAGTTTCAACCGCAGTTCCACTCCCCCGCCCTTCAGTTCGCGGAGTTGCTGCGACGCGTGCCATTTTTTTTCGCGCACGATGTCGGCGGCGCGGGCGTTGAAGCGGAGGACGACGTCGTAGTCGCCTTGACCGGAGTGGACGCCGAAACTGTCGCGCAGACGTTTTTCGAGCGAGAACTTTTGCGGTCGCTCGAAAGTTTTACCGGTGGGCTTCACCGATTGGACGCGCGCGGGGACGAAGGTGCGAATGTCTTTACGCGCGTGGTCGTAGGCGAAGAGATACCACTCGCCGTTGATGTTCGCGAGGTGGTAGGGGTCAACGAGGCGCGGCTCAGGTTCACGGCGGCCCGGCTTGCGATAGGCGAGCGCGAGTTGTCGCCGCTGTGCGGTGGCCTTGGCGAGCGCATCAAAGATTTCCAGATTCAGAATCGGCTCGGCGCGCGTGCGGAAGGAAATGGTTTGTTCAAGGTCGGCAAGACTGAGCGAGATGGTGTCGGGAAGCGATTGCTCGATCTTGCGAATGGCGCTGAGCAGCGGTTTCTCGAACTGCGTGCCGCGATATTGCTGGAGCGCTTTCTCGGCGATGACCAGGGCGGCGAGTTCGCCCTCGGTGATCTGCATCGTCGGGAACGCGTTGACTTCCTCCGTGTAGAAATAGCCCATCCGCGAGCCGTTGTAGGCGAGCGGCAGGTTCAGGCGATCGCGCATGAACTCGATGTCGCGCTGGATGGATTTGGTGCTGACTTCGAGTTCGCGGGCGAGGGTGGTGGTGTTGGGAAACCGGCCGGACTCAACGGCCTGATGAATCCGCAACATTCGCTCCAGCGGCGGGCGCGAGAGCGGCAAGCTTTTCAGCGGTCGGGCGGCCTTTGTCATCCGCGGCAGCAATAGCGGAATCGCGGATAATGAGCAATCCGTCAATCTCGTGCCCCCATCCCGCGCGCACGAGGACGACGCGTTTGAATTTCTCGGCGGAAAGGAATTGCGTCCAGTCCCGAACCAGCCCGGCTTCGATTTCGGGCGAAAAGTTATAGCCCAGGATGACAACGGCGAGGTCACGCACGGGCTGGCGGTCGGCGAGTTCGACTTTCACTCCGTCGCGGGTGAAGAACGGGAGGAAGCCGCCCTGGCGCGTGTCGGGCCGCAGCATGTAAATCGTGTCCCAGCGGTGAAAGTGGAGGACGACATCGGCGCTCGCGCCTTCGTGAAATCGCGGACGGATATCGGCGGCTGGCCTGGCGGTTTGACAACCGGCGAACCAAGCGCACATGGCGGACGCAACGATGGCAAACAAGATTTTCTTCATTTGGTTTACGACCCGACCTTGGCGGAATCGTTTTAATCCCCCTTGGCGATTGGCGTTGCAATAGCGATTCGCGTGCCTCGCCTGTTTGCGTCGTAAACGCGCTCGCGCCCCGGCGCGACTGTCCTGCGCGTGGGCAAAAGTAAGCGTCCGCCTGACAGCCAAAGGGTACACGCAAACGCCCGGCGGGAGGCGAGGCGTGAAAAACTTTGCGCGCGACGGCCGCTCAACTCCCCTTGTCCAGCTTGGCGAGCAACTCGTCGTTGGTCTTGTGCTTCTTGAGCGCGGCGGTGAGCGTTTCCATCGCTTCGATGGGATTCAAGTCCACCATCATGCGGCGGAGTTTGCGGATGGCCTCGATCTGTTTCGGCGGGAAAAGTTTTTCCTCTTTGCGCGTGCCGCTCTTGGGGATGTCAATGGCCGGGAAGAGCCGGCGGTCGGAAAGTTTTCGGTCGAGGATCAACTCCATGTTGCCCGTGCCTTTGAACTCCTGGAAAATCAATTCGTCCATGCGCGAGCCGGTGTCCACCAGCGCCGTGGCGATGATGGTGAGCGAACCGCCGTTCTCGATCTTGCGGGCGGAGGCGAACATCTTGCGCGGGATCTCCAGCGCGCGGGCGTCCACGCCGCCAGTCATCGTACGACCGCTGCCGCCGTGAACGCTGTTGTAGGCGCGCGCGATGCGCGTGAGCGAATCCATCAGCACGAACACGTCCTTGCCCGTCTCCACCATGCGCCGGCAACGCTCGATCATGAAACGCGAGAGCCGGACGTGGGTTTCCAAATCCTGATCGTTCGACGACGCGACGACCTCGGCTTTCACCGAGCGCTGAAAATCGGTGACTTCCTCCGGGCGCTCGTCAATCAACAGCACCATCACCTGAACTTCGGGATGGTTGGTGGTGATGGCGTTGGCGATCTGTTTGAGAATGGTGGTCTTACCGCTGCGCGGCGGGGAGACGATCAGGCCGCGCGTGCCCTTGCCGATGGGCGTGACGAGGTCAATGACGCGGGTTTCGATCAGTTCGGGCGCGGTTTCCAGCCGGAACTTCTCGATGGGATCAATACTCGTCAGGTTCTCGAACCGGACGGCCTTGGTATAATCCTTGAAGGCCATACCGTTGACCTGATCCACGGATTTCAGTTGCGGGCTGGTGCCGCGGTGCGGCGGCTGCGTCGGACCGGCGACGTGCGCGCCCTCGCGGAGGAAGCTGCGCTTGATGGTGTCCGGCGTGACGAAAATGTCCGTGGGTTTGGGGTGATAATGATTCGACTCGGTGCGCAGGAAGCCGAAACCCTTGTCCGAGATTTCGAGATAGCCCGAACCGTGGTCGTTTGCGTTGTTGTTGGTGCTCATAGACTGC
Source organism: Pedosphaera sp. (assembly GCA_009695195.1). Classification (GTDB taxonomy): domain Bacteria; phylum Verrucomicrobiota; class Verrucomicrobiia; order Limisphaerales; family JADLHS01; genus CAIKLQ01. The sequence continues at coordinate 5,369 of SIBJ01000009.1, read as the reverse complement.
TTTGTTGTGTCGGAGGCCGAAAACCAAAACCCCAAAAGACTGTTTGAACTTTGAATTATTTGGAAGCTGCTGCGCCGGTAAATGTCCAAAACAACCCAACCGCACGCAGCTATCAAACCTTCGACAAGGCTCTAAATACGGGCAAAACCCAAACGGCGCAACAAGTATTTTGCGCCATTTGGCAATGGAAAACGCCCACGCAGGGACGAACCCGCTGCGTTTCGCCTGCGCTGGCGGCCTCAGCCACCAACCGCCGCCCGGGCTTCCGCCGCCAGCGGCGTGCTCAAGTAGCGTTCGCCGGTCGAACAAGCAATCGTCACGATGATCTTGCCTTTGTTCTCGGGGCGTTTCGCAACCTCAATCGCCGCGACCACGTTTGCTCCGGTCGAGATGCCGACGAGGATTCCTTCCTCCTTCGCCAGCCGGCGCGCCATCGCAAAGGCGTCGTCGTTTGTGACCTGGACGCACTCGGCAATCTGCGGGTTGCCCTGCCCGTCGTTGAGATGGAGATTTTTCGGGACGAAACCCGCGCCGGTGCCTTGAATCTTATGCGGACCGGGTTTCAGCGGTTGACCGGCGAGTGTCTGCGAAATCACCGGCGAATCTTTCGGTTCGACTGCGATGGCCTGGAACGAAGGCCGCTTGGGTTTGATGACTTCGTAACAGCCGGTGATCGTCCCGCCCGTGCCGACGGCGGCGACGAGAATGTCAATCTTCCCATCCGTGTCCTCCCACAACTCCACCGCCGTCGTCCGTTTGTGAATTTCCGGATTGGATGGATTCTCGAACTGCTGCGGAATCCACGCGTTCGGCGTTTCCTTCGCGAGTTGCTCCGCCTTCGCGATGGCGCCCTTCATGCCTTCCGTGCCGGGCGTCAGCACGAGCTTCGCGCCGAGCATCGCCAGCAACGTGCGTCGCTCCAGCGACATCGTCTCGGGCATGGTGAGAATCAACTGGTAACCCTTCGCCGCCGCGACGAACGCGAGCGCGATGCCGGTGTTGCCGCTGGTCGGCTCGATGATGACCGTGTCCTTCTTCAAGATGCCGCTCTTCTCGGCGTCTTCGATCATGGACATGCCGATGCGGTCCTTGACGCTGCCGAGTGGATTAAAGAATTCGCACTTGAGCAAGACTGTGGCCGGAACGCCGGCGGTGACTTTGTTCAAACGAACCAGCGGCGTGCGACCGACGGTTTCAACAATGTTGTTATAGATGCGGCCCATAAATTTTTCCTTTGTTTGTTTTTGGCTTTTGTGTGCCGAAGTTTTGGCGGAAGTCCCGCCGAGGGCAAGCGGATTTTTTTCATCGCACCAACTTCAAGTCCCCGCGTTCGATGTTGGATGTTGGATGTTCCCCAATACAAACGAAGAGTCCCTGCCCGACCTTGCGGTCAGACAGGGACAATTCGGGGGATGGGAGTTCGCCACACTCTCTTTCCCGTGCCGACATTTGGCGCTCGCCTCTCAGCGGCTGCCGGCTTCCCGACGCTATTCTCCACGGCAAGCGGAGTCTGCGGCCTCGTAGCAGGGCCGTCCAACATCTCGCGACGTTGAATTTCGAGTGAGGCTTTTCAGCTCGCTTGGGCTGGTGGTTGCGCCACCGGCCCGCAAACCAGGTAAAGACATGTCTGCGATTTATCTTCCGCGTCTTCACCACTTGGCACCGGATCCGCCACGACTTTTGGCCGCGCGTTGGCCCGATGCCACGGGTCTCGCCTCTTAACTCTCAGGTTGCCTTTCATTCACAGGCCAGCGGTGTCGTTTTTAACATCGCCGGCACTCAGAAGTTTTTCACGCGGCCTGCCGAGCCTGCGTGACCTTCCCGGTGCGTCCACTCTGTTTGTCCACCTTTCGATGGCTTTCTTTGGGCGGTTTCAAACGGTTGATTGAATCCGCCAGAGTCGTCCGCCCCGTGCTGATGCACAGTAGCAACCGATTACCCTCTGGGTAACTGCGTTTCGCCCGGGTTCGAAACCTCCCCGGACTACTTGATTCGATTCGGAACGGTTTCTCATCGTTCCTCATCGCCAGGTTCCTTTTTCGCGTGTACTGACCGCGCGCGAACGCGGCCAGAGGAACTGGTGAATTCTGCCTCCGCTCCCGAACCTTGCGATCCGGCTTGAGAGGGGTCGAGCCAACCAGCCTGACTCTACCTTTCCCCAGTCGCCTGGGATTATCCTTGAAACTTCCGGCCTCAACTTTTCAATCGCCGCCGTCCGTCTCAGTTCTTTCAATGAACTGCGAACATCTTAACTTGGTTTCCCAATCCGACAACGAATTGATATCCACAGCTTGTTCACCGATTCGCGACGGTGAACAACCTGTGAACAATTCGGCATCGTCAATGGAATCAAGGTTTCCAGCGCCTCGTCCCGCGGGTTATTCACCGCTGATTTTTCGCCGGAATTCCCGCGGTGAAAAAGTCCCTGCCGAAATTTTCCACGAATCGCTCACTCCTTCGCCGTCGAAACGTTCTCGCCGGGAACTCCCAGCCCGAACACTCGCCGCCAGAACGATGCGCCCGTTTGAAAACGCCTCGTCGCCACCTCGCGGAACTGCGTCAACAGTTGATGCCGCGCCCACAACGCGAAAATCAGATCCAGCGCCAGCGCCTCGCCGATGCCGAAGCCCAGAAAAAACTTCCACGAAAGATCCGTTCGGCCCCGCAGCGACAGCAGCGCCGTCAACAGCATGAAGCCGGAAAAAACAATCCATGGCATCGCCAGCACGCGACCCGCCGTGTCGCTGTAGGCGCGCTTGGGATTTTTGGAAGCCAACCCCATCCACATCCCGACCCAATACAACGCGATCAAGTCCGCCACCAGCAGCACCATAAAATACCAGACCCATAAATTCAGCCACACCGTGCGATCCGCGCCATCCATCGCATGGCGCATACCCGCCACCATCATCACGATCTCCGCCAGCAACACGATCAGCACCGGGCCGAGAAATTGCCGGCGCAACGCCAGCGCCTGGCCGCGCAAAATTTCCCTCACCGTCAACGGCGTCGAGAGCAGCAACTCCAGGCTGCCCATCTTCCGGTCATCGCTCAGTTGCCGAGTCGCCGCCGCCGCGAACCAGTTCTTGAAGACCGCGTTCAGCACGAGCGCCGTCGTGATGTAGATGCCTTCGCTCAACCAATCGTGGCCAAACTTGACCCAGCCCCAAATCCAGCTACACGCCACCACGCCGAGAAAGGTCCACACCCACGCCGGCTTCAAGCGTTCCCGCGCCGCCAGCCAGAAAAATGCGTTCGCGTCCAGCAACCGCCGCCGGAACGCCGCGCGCGATGCCGCCGCGCCGTAACTCCAGTTCTTCAACCGGTCCCGCCAGCGCAACCGCCGCACGCCCGCCGGCTTGTCCTGCCACGACCGCGGTGCCACGAAACACGCGAGCAGTAAAAAAAACCAGCCGAGCGAGTGAATCACCGCCAGCGCGCCCGCGAACCCAACCGGACTCAGCAACGGAACCGGCAATTGCTGCGCGGACATGTACGAATACACCGGGCTGGTCCACAAAAAGAATTCCCACTCCGTGAATCGCAGCTCCAGTTTCCACGCCGCCCACGCGCCCAGTCCCGGAATGACGCCGGTGAAGAACAGGATGATGGCGAACGCGAAGGCATTGGCCCGCCGCAGCAACCGGCTGCACGCCGACGCAAAAATCCCGACGCACATCGAGAAGAACATCGTGTTCAGCAACACCGCACACACGCGCGCCACCCGCAGGCCGGTGATGCCGCCCATCATCAACGTCACTGCCAGCACCGGCAGCACCGAGGCCAGCCCGTAAAAACTGTTCAGCGAATTCGCCACCAGTTTCCCCAGCACCACGTCGTAGCCCTTCAGGTCGGTGAGAAACAACAAGCCGAGCGTTCCCTCGCGCTTCTCCTCGCTGATACAATCGGCCATCGAATGGATGCCGACGAGCAGGCAATAAATCATCGCCCCGATGCTGATGCCCCAAAAAATCATTTCCGCGACGTCCTTCGGCTGCTCGTCGCGCATCGCCATCACCATGAAGCCGCTGATGGCCACGACGACGGCCGCGACAATCGTCCGCACCCAGTACGTCCCGAACCTGCGCGACGACGACCGCAACTCTCGTTCGACAACGGGAAGAAATCTCATGACGTGGCCGGCATCACCGGCGGCATGGGGTGGTGGTACATTTCCAAATTAAATGCGCAGCGAAGTATGCGCCGCTAAAAAAACGTAATGAAGCACCGTGCGGCATGCGCCGGGGAACTATTGTAATCCATCTACCGCCGGACTTTTAATGCGGCGGTGCGGGCGGTGGCGTGGGCGGAGTTGGCGAAGTGCCGCCACGATCCACGATGACGCGGGCGCTGCGATAGGCCGCGTAAAACTCCGGGTTGGATTTCTTGAATCTCGTCATTTGTTTGTCCAGCCGGTTGCGTAGGAGACTTAGTGCCTTTGGCAACCAGCGCGAGCTGCGCTTCCGTCTGTCCCTTGCGGTCTGCAATGGCCGTGCGCGGCGCGTTCTTCACTTTGCCGAACTTTGTTTTCCACCCGTCCAACGCGGTTACGTCAGCCGCCGTGATGCCGTAGTCGGCCAGCGCCGCAAGTTTGGCCGTGCCCAAGCCGGAAACCGTCTTGCCCAAGGCCTCGAGTTCATCCACACCCATCTTGTCCAGAGCCGACAGCGACAACTCGACTTGCGCGCCAAGGAGCACGTCGTTGTTCTTCGCCCCGAGGGCCGACAACTGATCGGCAATGAACAGAATACTTTCCTCGAAACTCAGCCGCACATTCGTTTTTTCATCCCCCGCGCCACCCGTCGCGATTGCCTGTTTGCGGATGGACTTGCCAATGTCAGCGATGATGACTTTGAAATCGCCGGTCGTTACGGCGATGGCCGGCACGCCGCTCCAGATGGAGTTGTTCTTGTCCATCACACTGTCAACGGTGTAAACATCTCGGTGCGGTTTTGGTCGTCTCGATCCATAACAAAGTTCTCCTAGTTGTTAAAGTTCGACGGATTTTTAGAGCGAGGCTCGCAGGGTGTCAACTGTTGATTTCGCGGCTCCAGTAATCCGTTTCGCGGCCAGGAGCGTCGTCCTCTACGCTTGGGGAATCTTCCATGGGGCGTGTAGGGGTGTGATTAAAAGCGGGTGAGGGTGAGAGGGTGCTGGCGGTATTTTTGGACTGCGGTGGCAAGTCGGACGCGACACCGCTTTGGCACCGACGACGGCGAGGGAAATGAGCAACCCGCCCCGTTCGCTCGAAAGCGGTGTCGCGTCCGACTTGCCACCGCAGTCCATAATGCCCTCACCCGTGAATGGCGCTTAGATAAGGAAAAACGCGTCAGCAATTGTACGCGAATATAACTGGATCCTTGGAGCGA
>SIBJ01000082.1 GCA_009695195.1 Pedosphaera sp. | reverse complement strand
CCGCGCATGAGGAAACGGAGGCCGAAAAACTTTCCCTTGTTGATGCGCCCCCGGCAGGAAATCATTGCCGAAGCCACCCAGAAAAAATCAACGACACATGCCCTTAACTAAGCGCCATTCCCCTCACCCGTTTTTAATCACACCCGGGCAGAGCCGGGACGTAGAGCCGGCCTTGCGCGTCCGGCGTGAGAGACATTTTCTCCGCGGCGTTGCCGACTTCCTCCGCCGCGCCCGGCTTCGTGATGACGAGGTTGTGCGGCATCGCGTCGTCGTTTTGTAAAATGATTTCGACGGACTTGCCGGCCTCCACAACAAGCAGGTTTTGATCGAAGAGCATCTGCTCGGGGATCGTGCGCAAAAGAAAAACACTCGAACCGAGGCCGCGCAAAGTTTTGCCGACGACGGCAGCGGCTTCCGCCGGCAGGAACGAGGCGAAGTCTTTGGCGAACTGGACGGCGTTGATGAAATCCGGCGTGGCGCGCTGGTCGGCGGGGGCTTTTCCCAGGTCTTGCATCACGGCGTCGAGCAGCGGTTTGGTGCTTTCTTTCGGCCAAAAGCTTTTCGGAATCCGCTGCAAACTGGCGAGCGCGGCGGGTTTTTCCGTTTCACTCAACACGAACGCCGCGAGGGTATTGAACGACTCCGCTTCGTGTCCCGGAATCGCTGAGATGATGGCGATGGCCGCCCGCCGCACTTCGGGATCATCGCTCTTATGAATCAGCGGCTGGACTTTGGAATAAAACCCGGCGCGGAGGTTCGGCTGGCGAATCAACTCGACCGACCGGATGAGATCGGCGAGGTGCGCGGGATCCGCCGCCGCGTTGTTCCAAACTGAATCAACGTCGCCATCAGCGGTGACGATGGCCGCGAAACTGATTTTTCGTGTGAGCGGCCGTTGGGATTCCGCCGCGAGCTTTTCCAACGCGGAGCGTCGGGCCTTGAGTTCTTCCGGCTTCGCCTGAAGCAAAACGGGCGACAAGTCGCGCAGCACGGACGCGAACGCATCGTCTTTTTTGTCGAGCGCCACGAGCGCCCCGAGCAATTCGGTGAGCGGGTCGGTGTGGCGCAACTTCGCCAGTCCGTCCAACGCCTCGACGCGATACTTGCGCTCCAGTCCTTTTCGTTGCAGCAACGCGACGTAAACAAATTCGCCGCGCGGCGCTTCAATCAATTCCTGATTCGAGAGCCGGTCGAGAACGTACGCCGCCGCCGTTGCGCTTTTCGGCAAAAAAAATGTTTTCGCTTCATCGGCGCGCAGCAGCACGGGCGAAGCGATCAGCATCACCGCCGTGAGCCAGACAAGAAAGCGAGCGGGCGTTGGCGGGCGCGAAGCGTCATGGAGTGCGGTGGGTGAGGGGCGAGGGCACACACCGCTTTGGCTGGGAGGTGATGAAGCGGTGGTTGCAGTCACGGTCGAACCGCTGAAAAGCGGTGTCAGCCCCGTTCCCCGCCAGCCACCGCACTCCAAGACGCTGGCGCGTTTGTTCGATGTCGCCACCGCTCCGGCGGCGGCCGCGCGCGGGCCAGGTCGCGAAAACGGATTCATCGGCTGGCTACTTCAAATATTTGTCCAGCGCCTTCATGGTCTCGTCGAGCGTGTACTTGATGTAGTAATCGGGTTTATCCGGATTGGCTTCCTGGTCGAGTGCGGCCAGCGCGACGTCGGCGGCCTTGCGGGTCTTGAAGAAACTGCAGGCGCGGATGACTTCGAGGCGGACGCGCGGGCTGTCATCGCGCGCCTGGACTTCGAGCAAGGCCAGCGGGTCTTTCACCCGGTCGCGCCAGTAACAGAGGACGCGCGTGGCGGCGGCGCGGGCGTGAAAATCGGGCGAGCGCAGTTGGCGATGGGCGAGAACAGCACCACGCGCGGCGCGCCCTTGCCGGAATAATTTTGCGCCTTGGCGTCCTTGAGAAACTTGTCGAAGTTTTGCTTGAACTTGTCGAGGCCGGCGTCGCCGCCAAACGATTCGTTGAAGCCGTAGCATGCGAGCACCACATCGGCCTTGGTCTTCGTCAGCCATTCATCGCGCGACCCGAAGTTCTCCGAGCGATGCCAGGTGGCGACTTCATCCCCCGCGGCGGCGAGATTGCGGAACACGAGATCGTGCTTCGGAAATTTCGCGGCGATGAGCGTCTCCAGCCAGCCGTGGTGCTGCATCCGGTCGGCCAGCGCATTGCCGACGATGGCGATGTGGTCGCCGGGTTTGAGTTCAAGCGGTGCGGCGGCGACGGGGCGGGGCAGCCACGCGGCGAGACACAAAAGGACCCCGGGGAGAATTTGGACTGGTTTCATTGCGTCCAGACATTCTACAAAATGTCCCGGCCCGGCAACCAGAACATTTGTCGCGCGCGCTAGACCCAGAGATAAACGTAAACGGCGAACGCGAGGGCGACCACGCCGGCGATGGCCGCGACGGACCAGAGAAAATTCCGTTTCTGCGCCGCGAGGGAGAAGGTCGAGACGATCACCGCCGCCTGCGCCGCGAGCATCCCGAAGAAAAATTTCCCGCTGCGCTTGTGATGGCGCTCGGCGGAGAGGTTGTTCTTGCGGACCTGAAGCTCCAACAAGTTCGCGACGGCTTGATTCAAGCGCGCCTCAACCTCGTAGCGCACCGCCGAGAAGCGGATGCGCGCGGCGGTGAAATCATGGTTCAGCGAGCGGTCGCCGACGGCAAAAACTTTTTCGAGCCGGTCAATCGCCTGGTTCACCGGCTTGGTGGCGCCGTCAAAGGCCGTCGCGTTGTCGCGGGCGGATTTCAACGCCGCCGCGAGCGTCGCGTCCGGCAGGGCATTGAGTGTGGCGGCGATCTCGTCCTCAGGTCTGGCATTTTCAACGGCCGCGAGCGCGATTTTCAGATTCGCATCGGAAACGGTCACGGTTGGCGCGGCGGGAGGCGCGCCCTTCAAGAGCGCGTCGAGCGTCGCCGCATCCACGGGGCCGCTGGTTTTTTCCAATCCGGCGGCGGTGAGCGGATGGATTTCCGCGGCGGCCTGAAGCAGATCAATCGAGTTGCGCTGAATCGCACCGCGAAGTTTCTTGGCCTGAAAATAATTCCACTGGTCGCCGGCCTTCGACTGGAGTTGGGCGGCGTAGGCGCGGTCGTATTGCGCGCGAGTCATCTCGCTCGACGCCAGGCCGGCGAGCAGCGTGGCGATGACGGTCATCACCACCGGCGTGACGAGGAGCAGCTTGCCCATGGTGGTTTGCGGCACATCGGCTTTCAGTTGTTCGGGAATCTGAGTCTTCATGGCGATTGTCAGGCGGGAACCTAAACGATTTGTCGGCGCAAAGGAATGATTGATTGCCGCAGCGTGGAATTCCACATTCACGCCCGAAAAATGGACGCGGCCTGGAAAACTGATTTTGTCATCGCGCACACGGCGGGTCTCGCGCGCAGTTTGAAACATTGGACCGGGCGCGATCTTTTGTCCGGCGCGAAGAGCGCGGAAGAACTGGCGCAAAAAGTTTTTGCCGCGCCGTTCGTTCTGGTGTCGCACGGGATGGAAGCGGACCCGATTTTGAACTATGGCAACGCCGCCGCGCTGGCGCTTTGGGAAATGTCCTGGGACGAACTCATCCGCACACCGTCGCGGCTCACCGCCGAGGCGCCGAATCGCGTGGAGCGCGCGCGGCTCCTCGCGGCGGTCACGGCGCGCGGGTTCATTGACGATTATGCCGGCGTACGCATCTCGAAAACCAGCCGGCGCTTTCGCATCGCGCGCGCGACGGTCTGGAATTTGTTGACCGAAGCCGGCCAGCCGTGCGGCCAGGCGGCGCTGTTCGATCAGTGGGAGTTCCTCTGAGCGGGCGTTCGCGGGCTTGAGCTTTTTTCCGTTTTGACCTATTCCTCGGTCATGCTCGTTGTTCACGTTCACGTCCACGTCAAACCGGAATCGGTCGAAGCCTTCAAGCTGGCCACGCTCGCCAATGCCCGTGAAAGTTTGCAAGAGCCGGGCGTCGCGCGCTTCGAAATTCTCCAGCAGCAGGACGACCCGACGCGTTTCGTGCTGGTGGAATTCTACCGCGATGCCACCGCTGCCGCGGCGCACAAAGAGACGAAACACTATCCGATCTGGCGTGACGCGGTGGCGCCGATGATGGCCGGGCCGCGCTTCAGCGTGAAATTCAGCGAAGTCAAAGGCTGACGCTACTTCCCGCTCACGTCCACGCAAACGACATCACCGGCGGCGTTGCGGCAATAAATTTTTCCGTTCGCTAACACCGGGACGGTCCAGCATTTGCCGCCGAGCACTTGTGCGCGCACGAGCGGTTTGAACCCATCCGGTGACGGGGCCGCCACCAGCAACTCGCCTTTCTCGCTGAGCACGATCAACTTTCCGTCCGCGAGCATGAGCGAGCCTTTGCCGGCAGCCTTGTCCGTCCACTTGACCGCGCCGGTGTCGAAGACCAGGCAGCGCAATTGATTATCGTCCAGGCCGTAGAGATGCCCCTGCCAGAGCACGCAACTGTTCATGTGGTTGCGCATGTTTTTATTGTCCCAAAGATTTTTCGGCGGCGACGCGGACACGTCGAACACGCCGCCACCGCGATTGTAACCGGACGAAATGAACACTTTGCTGCCGGAAAATATCGGGTCGGTCGGGTTCACGTTGTATTGCGTCTTCCACGGGAAACGCCAGAGTTCCTTCCCGTCGGCCACGGTCACGGCGACGACGTGCTGCTTGCTGGCGAACGCCACGGCGGACTTGGCGCCGATCTCCACCGGCACGAGCGATGAGTAACCCGCTTCCTCCGGCCCGGAACTCCAGATGACTTTGCCGGTTTTTTTGTCGAGCGCCGCGCCGGTGCTGCCGACGTTGAGCAGCGCCAGCTCGCCCGCGATCAACACCGACCCGGCGAAACCCCACACCGGCATCTTCGCCTTCAATTCCGCCGCGAGGTCCTTGACCCAAAGCTCCGTGCCCTCCGCCGCGTCGAGACAGTGCGCCACGCCGCGCTTGCTGAAGGTGTAAATGCGTTCGCCCTCGACCGTCGGCGTCGCGTTGGGCCCGCCTTCGTAATACTTCGGGTCGAGCGGCGAGGCGTAAGATTGCTTCCAGACTTCCGCGCCGGTGTTCGCGTCAAAACAAAACACCGTGTCCGTGTTGTCCGTGTTGCCGACCGTGAAAACTTTTCCGCCACTCACCGCAAACGACGAGAAGCCGGTGCCGACTTTCGCCTTCCACAATTGCTTCGGCCCCGCGGCGGGCCATTGCGTTGACCAGTCGGTTTCTTTCGAGATGCCATTGTGATCCGGCCCGCGCCAGTTCGGCCAGTCGGCGGCGGGGGATGAAAATGAAACCACCGCGAATCCGGCGGCCAGTGCGAGGGGAATTGAAATTTTCATACGAGAGAGTTAGTGCAGAGTCATGCGGGTGTCAACGAACCGGGCCGGCGCCGTTCGCGGCGGCGGTTTTCGGTGAGTGAAAAGTGAACCACGCGCACACCGCGAACAGCAGCAGGTTGAAAACACCCAGCAATTGCAACACCTGCACGAAGCTCGTGTGAACGAACATCAGCGTCACGCCGTAGGCCACGGCCAGCAACACCATCGGGATGACGACGCGGAACTGGCCTTTGCCGAGCAGATTGCTCGCGAGCACGTTCGCAAGGCAGAGTGGCACCATCGCGCCCGCATACCATGGGAGCAGTTGAGTGGTGACTTCCACGTAGCTCGGTTTCGCCATGAAGCGCACCACCCACGGCCCGAGCAGCCACAAACCGATCACCCCCACGATGGCCATGCCGGCGGTGAACGCGAGCGAAAGACCGAAGACGTTGCTCTTCTCCCCGCGCACCGCGCTGTGAACGATGCGCGGAAACATCACCGACGTCAGCGGCCCGACCGCCCACACCAGCGCGCGCGACAACGTTCCCGCCGCGACGTAGCATTCGGAATTCTCCGGCAGATACGCCTTCACGATCATCGTGTCCGCCGCCATCAAAAACTGGCACGCGCCGAAACCCAGCATCAGCGGCACCGCCTGCCTCAACAAACCGCGTAAATCGTACGGCTCCGATTTCAACGACCAGGTTTTTCGCGTCGCCCAGATGCCGATGCTCACGGCGATGGCCAGCCCCGCCAGCGCGCCCGTCATGATGCCCGTCGCGCTCCGGGAGACCAGCACCAGCACTATGATCGCGCCGATGCTGAGCCGACCGACGCCGTTCAAGATCATCGCCCAGCCGAAGGCTAGAAAATTTTGTTTTCCTTGCAGCAAGCCGAGAAACATCGGCAGCCACGCTGTCGCGAGCATGACCAGCAACGTGACCCACAACGCGGCGGGATTCGTGATGCCCCATTTCGCCATCAACGCGTTTTGAAACAGCAACATCACCAGCGCGCCGACGGCCCACAGCAGCGTCACACTCGTCCACACCAGGCGGAACATCCCCGCGAGTTGTCGTTCGCGACCCGTGGCGACCGCCGCCGCGGCCTGCTGCGCAATGACCATTTGCAGCGGCAACTGCGGCACGCAGATCGTCAGCGCCAGCAGCGCACCGAAGATCGCGTATTCGTTTTCGGGAATGACCTTCGAGAAAAAATGCACCCCATACATCAACGCGCCGCCCGCGATGTTCGCGATCATCAGCCAGCCGCTCTGGCGGAAAAACGACGCGCGCTGCGACGCCGCTGCCACCGCGGGGGAACTTTCAATTGTTTCGGCCGACATGAGCGTTGGACAATAGGCGAACGAAGCGGTTCAAGGAAGCGATTTGTATCCGCGCGAAAGGAGCGCGGGCTTCAGCCCGCTTCACCATCCACCCGGTCTAAGCGCCAATAAATATCGAGAGCTTGGTCTTTGCGGAAGTTGAAGCGGCGTGAACGCCGCGCCCCTCCCCGTTTCACGGAAGCGATTTCAGGAAGTTCAGCAGCATCGCCGTGGCGCGTTCCAGTTGCGCGAGGGAAATCCATTCGTCCGCCGTGTGCGCTTGCGCGATGTCGCCCGGGCCGAAGACGACGCTCGGGATTCCGCCGGCAGCCAGCACCGAGGCGTCGCAAAAATAATGCACGCCGACCGGTCGCGACTGGCCGGCGCTGCGGAGAAATTGCCGGACGAGCGGCAGCCTCGCGCTCGTTTCCAACGGCAAACACGGCGCGAGCCGGCCGCTGGAAAATTTCGCGGCGATTCCGCGCGCGCGGAGCAACGCATCAATCTCGCGGCACACGCTGCGGTCGGTTTCGCCCGGCAACGTGCGCCGGTCCACACCGATGACGCAGCGATCCGGCACGATGTTCGGCTGCGAGCCGCCACGGATCGTCCCCACGCTCACCGTCGCGTGACCGAGCAGCGGATGCTTTCGTTGCTGCAATTGCTTCCGGTAATCCGTCTCCAAAAATTCCACGACGCGCGCCGCCGCGAGCACGGCGTTGCGACCGAATTGCGGCATCGCCCCGTGCGCCGCTTTGCCGCGCGTCTCGATCTCCACGAACACGCTGCCTTTGTGCGCCGTCACCACTTCGCAGCGCGTCGGTTCGCCGACGATGGCAAGCGTTCGGAGTTCCGCCTTCAGGCGATCCTCGGAACCCGACCGCCTGAAGGCGGGACTCCGAACCAGCGCCCGCGAGCCGGCCTGCGCGTGCTCCTCGTCCACGAGGCCGACGAAAATAATTTCCGTTTCGCGCGGGCGCTGCTTCGCTTTCGCTAGTTCGCAAAGCGCAGAGACGAATGCCGCCACGCTGCCTTTGGTATCGCACGCGCCGCGGCCATAAAGTTTACCGGCGCGAACCGTGGGCTTGAATTGTTTTTCACCCGCGACGCCGACCGTGTCGAGATGCGGCGCGAGCAAAATGGTTTGCCGGACTTTCCCAACGGGACTTAGGCGCGCGATCACATTCACGCGCTGCGGTAAAACTTTTTGGAACTCCACGTCCAGTCCCACGGTTGCTGCGACCGCCGCGAGAAATTCCGCCACGCGCCCCTCGCCTGCGCGCGGATGGCGTGGCGGCAAAGCGGCCGGGTTCACGCTGGGCAGCGCGATCAAGTCGGCGAGCAGTTTGGCGGTGCGAGTCATGTTCGATCGGCGCGCGGCGTTTACGCCGCTTCACCGTAATTGCGGGAGAGGCAAACATCGTTCCAGCCGTTTTAGCGCTGGTGCGGTGAAGCGGACTGAAGTCCGCGCTCCGGTCAACTCGCGTACGAGAAGATGCGGCGCAACTTCCCGAGCATGGCTTCCGAGTAACGTTCGCCCGGCGTGAGCACGCGACCGTGCATCTGGATTTCGTCCACCGCCACCAGCGTCATGCAAAAATCCACGTCGTGCAGCGGACGCTCGCGGCGCACGCGGCGGATCCAGCGGCGCATATCGTTGATCTCCTCGATCTCGATCTTCTGGCCGGGCTGGAACGAGATGCCCCATTCGTTGCGCAGGACGTAGCCGTCCGTTTCCTTCTTTTTCCCGAACCACGAATCGCCGAGCAGGATGCAGACGGAACGGCCCTTGTTCTCGCCGAGCCGGTAGCAAACGATGCGCGCATCCGACTCGCAAAAATGTTCGTAAGCGATGTCCAGCGCCTCCTGCGGCACGGGCGAGAAGCGCGTTTGAAAACCGATGTGGTTCCCGCCGGGCGCTTCGGGTTTCTTCTCGAAGCAAAGGTTCTCCTCGAAAATCCAGAGCAGGTTGGTGGAGAACCCGCGGTCGGCGAGGGTCTTTTCCCACGCACGGATGGCGAGGTTGAGCGCGGGCCGGGCAACTTTGACGGCTTGATTCATGGCGGGAGTCTAACGGTTGTTTTTCAAAAACCAATCCACAAAAAGCGGCACGCCTTCCTCGACCTTCACGCGCGGATCGTAGCCCAGTTTCGCCCGCGCCTTCGCGATGTCGGCGTAGGTGATCGGCACATCGCCCGGCTGCAACGGCTGGCGGTCGAGCACGGCCTTTTTGCCGAGCGCGAGTTCGATCAACTCGATCAAATGCGCCAGCGTCACCGTCTGCGATTCGCCGAGGTTGATGATCTCGAACCCAAAATTCTTTTCCGTGCAGGCCATGACGCCGTCCACGAGGTCGCTGACGTAGGTGTAATCGCGTCCCGACGCGTCGGGATCGCCGAAAACGGGGATCGGTTTCCCAGCGTGAATGAGACTCGTGAACTTGTGGATCGCGAGATCGGGCCGCTGCCGCGGACCGTAGGCCGTGAAGAAACGCAACATCACCACGTCGAGGCCATGCACGTGATGATAGACGTGCCCGAGCGCTTCGCAGGCGAGCTTGCTCGCGGCGTAAGGCGAGATGGCGGAGAAGATCGGATCGCCCTCTGCGAACGGCACCTTGGCGTTCACGCCATAAACCGACGACGACGACGCGATGGTGAACTTCTTGCAGCCGTTCAATCGCGCCGCTTCAAGCAGGTTCACCGTGCCCTCCACGTTCACGCGCTGGTAAAGCGCCGGCTGTTGCAGGCTCGGTCGCACGCCCGCGCGCGCGGCGAGGTGGATGACCTGGTCGAACTTCGCGCCGGCGAACAACCGGTCCATCGCCGCGCGATCGGTGATGTCCGCCTGCACGAACTCGAAGCGGCGGCCGTGCGACTCGATTTCGCGGAGGTTGCGCCGTTTGATTTTGGGATCGTAGAAATCGTTGAGGTCATCGAGCACCCAGACGGCGTGGCCGATCTTGAGCAGGCGCTCGCAGACATGCGAGCCGATGAAACCCGCGCCGCCGGTGACGAGAAAATTCACGGCGGGAAACTAGCAATGGGCGCGCGGGCTGTCGAGGGCGCGGAGTTATGCGTCTATGCCGATTATCAAAACCGGAATATCAATGTTCGAAACCCCGCGATGCTGCAAATCCCAGACGAACTGCTCGAAATAGGAAACGCCGGTGGACATCTGGTCGGCGAAGCGTTTGATCGGAACAATTTCAACTCCGGCATTGATGTGGCCGAGCCGGTGAAAAATTGTCATCTTGGCACAGACGTTATAGACCATGAAGGCATACTTGCCGAACTGCACTTCAACGCCTAGCCCTTGCTTCACAAAATCCATGTCACGAAATGCACCTTTGAAAAGCGGGGTCGCTTTGTAACCGGGTTTGTAGAACTCAGTCGGATACTTGCAAGGAACTTTGCAATTCGCCCAACCGAGAGGCTGGAGTTCAGCCTTGAAGCTTTTGTTCAAAGCGAATGGGCTGTAAAGAATCTTACCCCGCATCGTTTTCTCTTTGCTTCTTTTGGTTTTGCAGGGCGCAGCATCGACATTGGAAATCGCATCATAAACTTCGTCCAGCAAAGCCAGATGCTTCTTGGCAAGAAACGTCGCACCGTTGTTGAAGGAGAACTCGCCGGCAATTCTCATAGCAAGGTTTCAACTTTGCCCCAGGCTTCAGGACGTTGAGCAACTTTATCGCGTTCGCTTGGAACGTGAACCGGTTTGCCTAACGGGCGAAGTTTGAGTGTGCCTTCTGCCAGCATCATCAACCGTTCGCGTGCCAGCGCGAGATAGGTTGCATCGCGGTCGCAACCAACCGCTCGACGTTCGTGCCGTGTTGCACCGATCAACGCTGAGCCGACTCCGCAGTAGGGGTCAAACACCCAATCGTCTTTGTCCGTCAGCGCGAGAACGCAGCGCTCGACCAATTCAACGGGGAATTGGCATGGGTGTTCGGTCTTTTCGGGGTGATTGGCTTTCACGTTGGGAATGTTCCAAATCTGCCGCTCCCAATCATTCGCGATGATTGCCCACACGTCGGAGGGATTTTTGCCTAGCGGATTTCCCGAAGGTTGCCCGCGCTTCTCGCCTTTGAAATGAAGCTTGCCGGGGTATTTCGCCGGCACGCGAACCGGGTCGAGATGGAATTTGTAATTGTCGCTCTTGGTGAACCAAAGAATTGTTTCGTAACGACCGGAAAGCCGATTTGTGCAATGCAGTCCGTGTTCAAAATGCCAGATGATGCGGTTGCGAAGTTGTAGGCCGAGGGACTTGAAAAGTTCGTAGTAATAAATGTCCAACGGAAAGACTTCGCCTTCTTCAACATAATTTCCAACCTGCCAGCAAATGCTTCCGTCCGCCCTAAGAATACGAACCAGCTCTGACAGCAAGGGTTTCTGCTGCGCCAAGTATTCCCGCAATGTCAATCGGTCTTCGTATTCCTTGCCGATGTTGTAAGGTGGCGATGAAATGATGAGGGAAAATAAATTCGCCGGGAGCGATTTGGAAAATTCAAGCGAATCATTATTTACGAGTGCCAGTTTCTCCTCCGAATCAAAATGATCGGCGATGACGGGGGCTTCGTTGAACAATGATTTAACCATTTCGTGATTTTTTTGTTGATAAAGTGTTGATCAATTACTCATGCCTTGCAAGCAAAGTGCGTTGATGGGCTTCAGAAGCCGCAGTGCAATGCGCCGTTTCTCCCGCTTGTGCCGCGCGAATTCGTCGTTAGAATCCCACGACACTAAATCGAAGCAGAATTAAACCATGCCGACTTACGAATATGTCTGTGCCAAGTGCGGGCACGAGTTTGAAAAATATCAGCCCATCGCGGCCAAGGCGCTCACGCAGTGCCCCGCGGATTTGTGCGCCAAAAAGAAGTGGGGTCGCGGCGCGGTGAAGCGCAAGATCGGCCTCGGCGGCGGGCTCCTCTTCAAGGGCAGCGGGTTTTACATCACCGATTACCGCAGCGAGGGCTACAAGTCCGCCGCCAAAAAAGATTCGGAGGCCAGCAAGCCCGCGGCGGCGTCCAGCGAGAGCAAGCCGGCCACGACCACCACCAAGGCGGAAAGCAAACCGGCGAAGCCCGCGGCGAAGAAGGATTGAGATCAATGAGCCGCTGCCCCGTCTCTGAACCGTTCGAACCGCCGCAAGGTCGTGGAGTGCGGTGGCTGGCGGGGAACGGGGCTGACACCGCTTTGGGTTCCTCGGTCAACCCTCAACTCCGCCGCGCCGTGATTTTTCCCAAAGCGGTGTGTGCCCCCAACCCTCACTCACCGCACTCCAAGACGCTGGCGCGACGAATCCTGGCTGCCAGCGTGCTGCTGGCCTGCGGTTTCAATTTCATCGCACATGCGCAGCTCACCGGTTACGAGGCCACGGGGGCGCGGAGTGTTTCGGGGCAGTTCACGGTTCACGTCGAGCCGGCCGTGCGGTCGTTCGCGCGCGCGCCGGAGTTTGCGAACGACGCCAATCTGATCAAACTCGAAGCGCCGCTGGTCATCACGTCGTGCGAGCGCATCAAGCAATGGCTGACCGGCGAACTCGGGGACAAGAGCCAGTGGCGCGGGAAGATTTTTATTTCGTTGCACCCGGCGCAGACCGCCGACGATGAGATCACGTTCACGACGGAGCGGTTCAAGGGCTCGTGGGCGTACCGGCTGGACGTGCCGAATCCGGTGAATCGCACGCGGTTCGTGCGGGCGGTGGTGCTGGCGTTGTTGCAGGAGCGCGCGAACCGCAACGCGCGCGACCGCTCGGCGGAGATCCCGCTCTGGCTGACGGAAGGTTTCGCGCAGCAGTTGCTCGCGTCCCGAAGCCGGGAAGTATTTTTGGTCCCGCCGCCGGTGGCGGTGGGCCGGTTCACGCCAAATCCCTCGGGCACGCTGGTCGAAACCCGGCGGACCAGCAGCGTGGCGGCGGCGCGGCGCGACCTCGGCGAACGCGTGCCGCTCACGCTCGAAGCCTTGAGCTGGCCGAAAGAAGACCAGCTCGCCGGGCCGGACGCAGCCGCGTACAGCCAGACGGCGCGATTGTTCGTGGCGGAATTGCTGTCGTTCAAGGACGGGCGCGATTGTCTCCGCGCGCTGCTGGCCGAGCTGCCGAGTTATCTCAACTGGCAGACGGCATTCCTGCGCGCGTTCCAGCCGCACTTCCAACGCCAGCTCGACGTGGAAAAATGGTGGACGTTGTCGGTCGCAAACCGCACTGGCCGCGAGGCCGGCGCGACGTGGTTGCCGGAGGAAAGCTGGCGGCGGCTGGACGAAATGCTCCGCGTGTCCATCGCGGTGCGCGGCGCGAAAACCGAAATGCCGCTGGCCGCCGAGGTGCCGTTGATCACGGTGGTGCGCGATTGGGATTTCATGCGGCAGACGCCAGTGTTGCGCGCGAAGCTGAAGGAACTGGACTTCGCGCGGCAGCGGGTGGCCGAGGAAATTTTGCCGCTGGTGGACGATTACCGGCGCGTGCTCGCGAACTATCTCGATCATCGTGGCCGCGCGGGGCTGGCGCTGACGGGAGCGCGCGGAAATATTCCCGCGGCGAAAACTTTTTTACAGGACACGCTGAAGCAATTGGAGGCATTGGAAGCGCGCCGGCAGGAAATGAAACCGGCCGCGGCGGTCTCCGCCGCGCCGACAGGGAGCCCACCGAGTCCCACGCCGTGACCGGGCGTTTAGTAGCGGTGCGTTGTCAGGGACTGTAGGCGACGAGGTGACGAGTCGTTCGAACACTCCTTACGTCGTGCCCTACAGTCAAAACGGACCGCTATCCGGCGTCCGGCTCATTTGACAACGGCACTTTCCGAAATATAGTGCGCCTCGTTATGCACCGAGATGCAGTCGCCCAGTCTGTTTCCAGTGACGAGCCGCCCGCGCGGTCGCGTCTGAATTCGCTCAAGGAATTTTCCCCAGCCGGTCGCGGCTTCTGGCGCGACGTGCCCGACGCCGAGTGGAACGACTGGCACTGGCAGTTGAAGCATCGCATCACGACGCTCGAACAACTCCAGCGCCTGATGCCCACGCTCACGCCGGAGGAGATCGGCGGGGCGCGGTTCGCGAACCACAAGCTCGCGCTCGCCATCACACCGTATTTTTTTAATCTGATTGATCCGGCGGACGAGAACTGCCCGATCCGGCGGCAGATGATTCCGCGCATCGAGGAAACGCACACCGCCGTCTGGGAAATGAGCGACCCGTGCGGCGAAGATTCGCACTCGCCCGTGCCCGGCCTCGTGCATCGCTATCCCGACCGCGTTCTCTTTCTCGTCACGGACCGGTGCGCGGCGTACTGCCGTTACTGCACGCGCTCGCGGTTGGTCAGCAACGCGACGGGCTACGATTTCCATCCCGAGTTCGACAAACAGATCGCCTACATCGAACAGCATCCCGAAGTGCGCGACGTGTTGTTGAGCGGTGGCGACCCGTTGTTGTTCAGCGACGACAAGCTCCGGCATTTGCTCGAACGGTTGCGTGCCATCAAGCACGTCGAGTTTCTCCGCATCGGCACGCGCATCCCGATCTTTCTGCCGCAACGCATCACGCCCGAGTTGTGCGCGATGTTGAAGGAGTTTCATCCGTTGTTCATCAGCATCCACACAAACCACCCGCGCGAGTTGACGACGGAAGTCGGCGCGGCGCTCGAACGGCTCGCGGACGCCGGCATTCCGCTGGGCAATCAATCAGTGCTGCTCAAGCACGTGAACGACGACGTGACGACGATGCAGGCGCTGGTGCAAAAACTTTTGCTCTGCCGCGTGAAGCCGTACTACCTTTACCAGTGCGATCTCATCACCGGCTCGGCGCACTTGCGCGCGAGCGTGAAGACCGGGCTGGAAATCATGGAACATTTGCGCGGGCACACGACGGGCTACGGCGTGCCGACCTACGTGATTGACGCGCCGGGCGGCGGCGGCAAGGTGCCGGTGAGTCCGGAATACGTTCTCAGCCGCAACCGCGACCGTGTGGTGTTGCGCAATTACGAGGGGAAAGTTTTCGAATACATCGAAGGCGCGACCGATGCGCCCGCTTACAAGATTTCGGAGAACTTCGACAAGCCGCCCGTCAAGCTCGTGGAGCCAGATTGGGAACGGTTCTAAGTCAGTTTGGGGTGCTCGATTGGTGCGAGCGTGGGATGCCAAAGCACCAAATATCCTGGATATTACCAAGAAGATGGCCTTTCACCTCGCGTTTTCGAGGGAAGGGAAACTTGTTTTTTTTATTTGAAATCCAAAGCTTGTTATCACAGGATTATCGCGTCGAACAAACTATTAACGTCGGAAATACGGAAAAGGCCAAGGCTATGAGCAAAACCTACAGTAAAACTATCCACACCGCATTGATCGCATTGATTGTTTGCGTGCTGCGAGTCGCCGCTCCCAACGTCTGGGCGCAGGGTAATCAACCTGAAGATTACAACGAACAATATCGTTCCTCCTTTGAAGTACCGCTGGGCAACTACACAGGTCGTTCGCCGTTCATGAAGAGTTCCGGCACGCCCGTTGCGAAGCCGGCCCCCGCCGCCCCTGCGCCAAAACCTGCGCCCGCACCCGCGCCCGCACCCGCGCCAGTCTCTGCGCCCGCGCCCAAGACTTCTTGCAGTGACCCGACATGGGGTTTGATCCGCATGAATAAAACCATGCCGGTCGAAACCGCGTTGGGCAGCGAGTTCCTTTCTGAACTTCACATCACAGCACAAGGCTGTGCCGCCAACGTCGTCGTGCATGACGTGATTCCCGACAATGCGACCTACGTCCGCAGCGAACCGACGGCGACGGTGGACGGCAATCAATTGACCTAGAAGATCGGCAACATGGATGCCGGCCAGACGATTAACGCCAAAATCTGGCTCAAGGCCAGTAAGGAAGGCACGATCGTGAATTGCGCCTCGGTGTCTGCTGATCCCCGCACCTGCGCTTCCACTCGCGTCGTGAATCCCGCAATCAGCTTGACCAAGAGCGAACCGAAGGATGTGACGACATGCGATCCAATCCCTGTCACGTTGGTGGTGAAAAACATCGGCAGCAGTGCGCTGACGGGCGTGAAAGTGACCGACAGCCTGCCGTCAGGTCTGGCGAGCGACGGCAAGAGCAGCCTAATGTTCAACGCCGGCAATCTCGCTCCAGGAGAAAGCAAGGAATTCAAATTCAACGCAACCGCAGCCGGTTCCGGCAAATACGTCAATTCAGCCAGCGTTACATCCGATCAGGGCGTCAGTGCCAAAGCCTCGGCGTCCACTACCGTTCATCAAGCAGTGCTGGCCATTAGCTGCAAAGCTCGCGAACAACAATACATGGGCCGTCCGTTTGACGTTTGCTTCACCGTTTCCAACAGCGGCGACACCGCCTCGGCTGGCACCCAAGTCTCCGTACCTGTTCCTGTCGGTCTGACCTTTAAGTCAGCCACGGCTGGTGGCAGCCTGTCGGGGAACAATCTGGTTTGGGACCTTGGCTCTCTGGCGGCAGACGCGCCGAAGGAACTGTGTGCGACGTTTACCAGCGCCGGTGGCGGCACGTTTAGCTTCAATGCAACGGCCAAAGGTGCCTGCGCCAAGCCGGTCAGTACCTCCTGTGCCACCAAAGTCATCGGCATCTCGGCCTTGCTGCTCGAAAAGGCAGACAATCCGGACCCGATTCAAGTCGGTGAAAGCACCACTTACACGGTGAAAGTGACGAACCAAGGCACGGCGGACGACACGAACATCAAGATGGTCGTGGAATTCCCGGCTGAGATCGACCCGGTGAGCGCCTCGAACGGTGGCGTGGTCAGCGGCAAGAAAGTCACGTTCCCGGCCTACCCGCGCCTCGCACCAAAAGCGGCGTTTGAATACACCATCACCGCGAAAGGCGCGAAAGTGGGCGACGCTCGCGTGAACTTCATCCGCACCTCGGACGGCATCCCCGCTCCGACCTCGGCGGAAGAGAGCACGCGCGTTTACTAAATCCAGCTCGAAATCAAAGCTGGCAGGCCTGAAAAGCCTGCCAGCTTTTTTTGGCTAAACCTTGGAAAACTGGATTTGATTTCAGAAACGACCGGCCTAAAATCCGAACGTCGGACTAAACCCTTGCAGAACCTATGAATAACTCATCTCACACTTGGAAATTCTTCCGTGCCGGCGGCTTTGACCAGGTCAAACTCGAAACCGGCGCGGACCTCATGAACCTCGATCAGCTCGACCAGAAGCTCTGGGTCGCGCTCGCCTGTCCGACCACCGGACTGGAATTCGATCCGAAGACCGCAGGGTTGATTGATACGGACAAGGATGGCCGCATCCGCGTGCCCGAACTCATCGCCGCCGTCAAATGGACCGGATCGATGCTCAAAAATCCCGACGACATCCTCAAGGGCGGAGATTCGGTGGCGTTCACCGCCATCAACGACGCCACACCCCAGGGCAAACAACTGCTCGCCTCCGCAAAACAGATTTGCGCCAACCTCGGCAAGAAGGACGCCACCGCCATCACGCTCGGAGACGCATCGGACGCGAACAAGATTTTCGTCAACACCACCCTCAACGGTGACGGCATCATCATTCCCGAGTCCGCCACGGACGACGCCACGAAAGCCGTCATCAATGACATCGCCGCCTGCCAGGGCACGGTGCCGGATCGATCCTTCAAGCCGGGCATTGATCAGGCGAAAACTGACGCCTTCTTCGTTGAGTGCGCGGCGTTCGACGGCTGGATGAAAAAAGCCGAGGCAGATGCCGCGAACATTTTGCCCGCCGGAGAAGCCACCGCTACCGCTGCTGCCGCCGTACGCGCGATCAAGGCGAAGGTGGACGATTATTTTGGCCGCTGCCGCCTTGCGGCGTACGATCCGCGCGCGCTGGCAATCCTCAATCGCAAGGAAGAGGAATATCTCGCCATCGCCGCGAAGGACATGAGCATCACGGCGGGGGAGATCGCGGGTTTTCCGCTCGCGCAGGTCGCCGGGGGCCGGGCGTTGCCACTCAAAGGCGCGATCAATCCCGCGCACGCCGCCGCCGTGGCGGCGTTGCACGCGCAAGCCGTGAAACCGTTGCTCGGCGACAAATCGGAATTGACCGAGGCGGACTGGGCCGCGTTGCAGGCGAAGCTCGGCGCGTTCGAATGTTGGAGCGCGGGCAAGGCGGGCGCGGCGGTCGAGAAACTCGGCATCAAACGCGTTCGTGAAATCCTCGGCGGCAAGGCGAAGGAAAACGTCGCTGCGCTCATCGCCAAGGACAAGGCGCTCGAACCTGAGGCCGCCGCCATTGCGAACGTTGAAAAACTGTGCCGCTACGTGCGCGATCTGAACCTGCTGTGCATCAACTTTGTCAACTTCCGCGATTTCTATGACGGCGGCGACCCCTCCATTTTCCAGGCGGGAACGCTTTATCTCGATCAACGCTCCTGCACGCTCTGCCTGACGGTGGAAGACGCCGGCAAGCACGCCAGCATGGCCGGGCTGGCCGGTGCCTATCTCGCCTATTGCGACTGCGTGCGCAAGGGAACGGGCGAAAAAATGCACATCGTCGCCATCTTCTCGCAGGGCGATGACGACAACTTGATGCTCGGACGCAACGGAATTTTCTACGACCGCAAGGGGAAGGATTTTGACGCGACGATCACCAAGATTGTGTCGAACCCGATCAGCATTCGCCAGGCTTTCTGGTCGCCCTACAAAAAACTCGTGCGGATGATTGACGAGCACATCGCCAAGCGCGCCGCCGCCGCCGATGCGAACGCCAACACCAAGCTGCAAAAAGCCGCCGAGGTCGCCGCGGAAATTGACAAGAACGCGAAAAAGGAGGAGCCGAAGAAAGTGGACGTCGGTGCCGTCGCCGCGATGGGTGTTGCGTTCGGCGCGTTGAGCGCCGCCTTGGCCGGCATCCTTGGTTTGTTCAAGGGCATCGCCCCCTGGCAATTCCCGCTGTTCCTGATCGGCATCATGCTCATTATTTCCGGCCCGTCCATGATTCTAGCCTACATGAAACTGCGCAAGCGCAACCTCGGCCCGATCCTCGACGCCAATGGCTGGGCGGTGAACGCCAAGGCCAAAGTAAACGTTCCCTTCGGCACGAGTCTCACCGGGATCGCGAAACTTCCGCCCGGTGCCAGCATTGATGCGAGTGACAAGTTTGCCGAGAAATCCTCGTTGTTGCCGAAGTTCCTCATCGTGCTGTTCTTCATCTGGTGGATTCATTCCTACCTGAATTACGAAGGCTGGATCTATCGTTGGACCAACGGTGAACACGGCCTGCCAACGCCTGAAATCCAGAAGCTCATTGACGAAAAGAAAGCCGCCGAGAAAGAAGCCAAGGCGGCTGCAGCTAAAGCCGATGCCGAAGCCAGGTTGGCCGAGAAAGCCGAAAAGGCCGCCGCGGACGCCAAGGTTGCGGCGGACAAGGCCGCTGCGCCAGCCCCGGCAAAGTAAGTCCGGCCCATCAAATCGTTTCACAAAGCTCGGACGCAAGTCCGGGCTTTTCTTTTCCCTCCATCTCGCCAACGATTTTGTGGTCATGCCGCGCGAAACCAACCAAGCCAAAGCCGCCCGCGCGAAGAAGATTCTTGCCGGCTTGCAGCGCGCGTATCCCGACGCGCATTGCGAACTGAACTTTTCCAATCCGCTTGAACTGCTGATCGCCACAATTCTCTCCGCGCAATGCACGGACAAGCGCGTGAACTTGGTCACGGCGGAGTTGTTCAAGAAATATCGGAGCGCGGCTGACTTCGCGTACGCCGACCTCACCGAATTGGAGCGGCACGTCAAGTCCACGGGATTTTTCCGCAACAAGGCGAAGAACATCAAAGCCTGTTGCGCCGCGCTCATGGCGAAACACGGCGGCGAAGTCCCGCACACGATGGACGAACTGACTGCGCTCGGCGGCGTCGGGCGCAAGACGGCGAACGTCGTTTTGGGAAACGCCTTCGGTATCAACGTGGGCGTCGTGGTGGACACACACGTCACGCGGCTGGCGAACCGCCTCGGCCTCACGAAACAGACGGACGCGGAGAAGATCGAACAGGAATTGATGCCGCTCGTGCCGCGCGAACAATGGACGTTGTTCAGTCACTGGTTGATCTGGCATGGGCGGCGGCGTTGCGACGCGCGCAAACCGGATTGCGCCGGGTGCGAGATCGCGAAGCTGTGTCCGCGCTTGGGGGTTAACAAATGAGAAATCGGAAGGCAATTTGGTTTGTTGGAATCGCTGTCCTCTTGGGCGTGATAGTGATGTCTGCTCCGAATGGCGCTTAGATAAGGAAAAACGCGTCAGCAATTGTACGCGAATATAACTGGATCCTTGGAGCGAGTTGTTTCAAAGTGGCGCATGAAACAAACGACTCCATTCCTCGCTGGATTTTCACATCTGCTGTCTGGCAGTCAACGC
>SIBJ01000081.1 GCA_009695195.1 Pedosphaera sp. | reverse complement strand
ACCGCGCATGAGGAAACGGAGGCCGAAAAACTTTCCCTTGTTGATGCGCCCCCGGCAGGAAATCATTGCCGAAGCCACCCAGAAAAAATCAACGACACATGCCCTTAACTAAGCGCCATTCCCCTCACCCGTTTTTAATCACACCCGGTTGGCGCTCCCTCCGCCATTGCCAGTTGCGAAAGCCCGTCCCGCCGCTATCCTCGCCGGGTGATATTTCCAGGCCTGAACAAATGTTGGCGGAAACGGGTCGAACATTTCCCGGCGGCTGGCGTCTGAATCCGGAACTGAAGCGGAGTCCGAAATGAAACGAATCTTTATTCTCGGCGGGCTGGTGCTCGCGGGCGCGCTGCTCATTCTCACCGCCCGCGCCGAACCCGTGCGGGGCTGGCTCGCGTGGCGCGGGCCGAACCAAAACGGTTTCTCCGCCGAAAAAAACCTGCCGGACAAGATTGACGCCAAAAATCCGCTCTGGGTCGCGGACTTTCCGGGTCAGTCCACACCGGTCATCGCGAACGGGAAACTGTTCATCGCCGGCTATCTCGGCGAAGGCGCGGATTTGCAGGAAGGCGTGGCGTGCTTCGACGCCGAGACGGGCAAGAAGCTCTGGCAGCGGCTTTACAATGATTTCATCAGCGACACGATTTACCTGCGCTACGCCACGGCGACGCCGGCGATTGATTCTGAAACTGGAAATGTTTTCTTCCTTGGCACGCAGGGGATTCTCGCTTCGTTCACGCCAGATGGGAAGGAACTCTGGAAGCACTCGATGATGGAAGAGTTCGGTCGGCTCACGTTCCCGAACGCGCGCACGGCGTCGCCGCTGATTGACGGCGATCTCGTGATCGTCCACGGCATCACGGCCAACTGGGGCGCGCAAGGTCCGGCGGGCGACCGCTTTTACGCCTTTGACAAAAACACCGGCGACCTCGTGTGGGCTTCGTCGCCCGGCGAGCGGCCCAAGGATAATTCCTTTTCGCATCCGCAACTCGGCTGGCTCGGTGGTCGGCGCGTGCTCTATTGCGCGGGCGGAGACGGCAGCATTGTTTGCATCAATGCTCGTACCGGCGACCCGCTCTGGCGCGTGCCGTTGTTCAAGGCCGGCATCAACGCCACCCTGGTCGTTCACAGTAACGACAAAGTCATCGCCACTTGCGGCACACCGTACGAACCGGGGCAGATGGTCGCGCTACGAATCACCGACATCTCGCCGACGAATCCAGCAGCCGGGCCGGTCGTGCTCGATCGCGCGAAGGTTCAACTCTGGTCAAATGATGTTTCCAGTTCGACGAGTTCGCCGATCCTGGCGGGCGACACGATTTACGCGACGAGCGAGAAGGGCGATCTCTGCGCCGTGGACGCGAACACGGGCGAGGTCAAATGGAAACTCCGGCTCGGCATCGAGCAGCGAAATTCCTGCCCGCTCTTCGCCGACGGAAAACTTTATGTGCCGATGCTCGACGACCCGCAAAGCAAAAGCGAAGGCGGCGAGGCGGGCACGACGGGCGCGTTCTACATCATCAAGCCCGGCGAAAAATCAGGCGAAATCATTTCCCACGTCGCGCTCGATGGCCGCTGCTTCGGAACGCCCGTGGCTTTCAATGGGAAAGTTTATTTGCAGACGACGAAGCATTTGTATTGCTGGGGGAAAAAGGGGCCCAGTTTGAGCCTCGTTGCCGAAGCGAAACCGGAAGATTGGCCAAGGCCCGGGCGGGTGAAGTCACTCCAAATTATTCCTTCCGAAGTCACGTTGCGCCCCGGGCAAAGCGCCTCGTTCCGCGTGCGTGAGATTGACGCGAATGGTTTTGGTTGGGAGTTCGCAGACGCAATGGACGCGAAGCGCTTGAAGTGGGCGTCGTTCATTCCACCAACAGCCAAAGTGAAATCCACAATGAATGGCACGTTCAACGAGGAAGGCCAACTCGTTGCCGACACAGCAACAAGACCTTCTGCCGGCGCCTTTCAAGCAATTCACACCGTCGGCACGAACGAATTGAAAGGTTACATCCGCGGCCGCGTGCTGCCGTATCTGCCGCTCAAGCAGGACTTCGAGTCGTTCACGCTTTCGGAGACGAACGCCAGCGACGGCGCGCTCTTCGCGTATCCGCCGTTGCCGTGGATCGGCGCGCGGTTCAAGTTCGAGGTCCGCGAGCGCGACGGCAGCAAGGTGCTCGCGAAGACGATTGACAACGCCTTCTTCGCGCGCGCGTTCGTGTTCATCGGCGCGCCGGACGCGAAAAATTACACCATCGAAGCCGACGTGATGAGCGACGGCAATCGCCGCAAGATGTCCGAGGTCGGCGTCATCAACCAGCGCTACGCCATCGTGCTGAAAGGCAACGAGCAGAAGCTGGAGATCAACTCGAACCTCGAACGCCTGCGTGTCTCGACCGATTTCAAGTGGTCGCCGAAGGAGTGGTATCACCTCAAATCGCGCGTGGACATCGCAGCGGACGGCTCGGGGGTCGTCCGCGCGAAAGCTTGGAAGAAGGGCGATCCTGAACCCGAAGCGTGGACGCTCGAAGTCCCGCACAAAACCGCGCATCAACAAGGCTCGCCGGGGTTGTTTGGTTTTTCGCCGCAGGGTGAGCGGGTTTACATTGATAACGTGAGCGTCACGCCGCATTGAAACTCCAAATTCCAACATCCAAGCTCCAGAGAAATTCCAAACTTCAAGCTCCAATGAAATTCCCCATTCACAGTTCAGCCGAGATTCTTGCAAAGCCCGATACGACCGCAGCCGCCTTTCGACTGCGGGGGCAAGCGAAGCGCGACCCCGCTTTGGGGTTGGCGCGAACACGGAGCCGCGTCCCGAAAGCGCCGTCGCCGCTACGCTCTGCCGGCGCAGTCCAAAGTTGGAGCTTGGTCCTTGGCGCTTCTCTGGTGCTTGGAGCTTGGAGCTTGGAGCTTTCCGCCCACGCCGCTGACTGGCCCGAATGGGGCGGACGCCCGATGCGCAACATGTATTCCACGGAGAAAAACCTCCCCGCCGCGTTCGGCAAAATCGAATTCAAGCCCGGCACGGAAGACATCGCCACGAACGGCATCAAAAATCTTCGCTGGGTCGCCAAGATCGGTTCGCAGAGTTACGGCAACGTCACCGTAGCGGGCGGAAAAGTCTTTATCGGCACGAACAACGAACCGCCGCGCGACCCGAAACATCCCGGCGACCGCAGCACGCTTTATTGTTTTGATGAAAAGACCGGCGAATTTCTCTGGCAACTCGTCGTGCCCAAACTCGCCGCCGGGCGCGTGAACGATTGGCCGAATCTTGGGATCCTCTCCTCCGCCACCGTCGAGGGCGACCGCGTTTATCTCACCACCAGCCGCTGCGAAGTGATTTGCCTCGACGTGAATGGCATGGCCAACGGCAACGACGGCCCGTTCAAGGACGAAGCGAAGTATTTCGTGAAGGACGTCACGAATCCCGACGGCACGCCCGCCGCGCCCGTCGCGCCCGGCCCGAAGGACGCGGATATAATCTGGGTCTATGACATGATGGACGAACTCGGCGTTTATCCGCACAACGCGGCGAACGGCTCGGTGCTCATTCTTGGCGACGTGATTTACGCCTGCACGTCCAACGGACAGGATTGGTCGCACAAAAACATTCCGTCGCCGAACTCGCCCAGCTTCATCGCGCTCGACAAAAAAACCGGCAAGCTCCTCGCCGAAGACGACGCGAAAATCGGCCCGCACATTTTCCACGGCCAATGGAGTTCGCCCTCGCTCGGCGTCGTGAACGGGAAAAACCAAATCCTCTTCGGCGGCGGCGATGGCTGGTGTTACGCCTTTGGTCCTACGCCCGTGAAGGAAGGCGACACTTCATTCCTCAAGACCCTCTGGAAATACGATTGCAATCCGCCCGAACACAAAGCCAACAAGGACGGCAAGCCCTACGAATATCCCGCCGCCGAAGGCCCGAGCGAAATCAACTCCACGCCGGTGTTTTACAAAAACCGCGTCTATGTCGCCGTCGGCCAGGACCCCGAACACGGCGAAGGCGTCGGCAATCTCGTGTGCATTGACGCGACCAAAACCGGCGACATCACCAAGACCGGAAAAATCTGGAGCTACGACAAAATCCACCGCAGCATCTCGACCGTCTCGATTGATCCCGACACAGGCTTGTTGTTCATCGCCGATTTCTCCGGCTTCCTCCACTGCCTCGACGCCGAGACCGGCAAGCTCTACTGGACGCACGACATGAAAGCCCACATGTGGGGATCCACCTTCGTGGCCGACGGCAAAGTCTATGCCGGCGACGAGGACGGCGATTTCATCGTGATGGCCGCGAGCAAGGAAAAGAAAATCCTGAGCGAAACGAATCTCGGCTCGGCGGTCTATGGCACACCCATCGTGGCGAACGGAAACATCTACGTGCAATCCAACACGCACCTCTTCGCCTTCCGCGACGCGGCGAAACAATCCGGCCTCAAGGACGAGCCGCAGAAGCTGGATATACAGTTGAAGAAGTATGGTGGGCATCGCGCCGGCCCGCGCATCCGAGATTGACGGGCCGTATAAAGACTTTATAGTGACGATATGAAAACATTAACTGTTACGGCCGCCCGGCAAAACCTAGGCGCCTGGCTCAAGCGCGTTCTGCGCGGCGAAGACGTGGGTGTGATGATTGACGGCGAGATTGTCGCGCTGCGCCCCGTCAAAGTTTACTCGGAAGATTACGCCGAGCACGAATACGGCGTGACCGGCGAACAACTGGACCGTGCAGTTGCAAGCATCAGCAAGGAACTGGACGCCGACCGGAAAGCCGGACGGCTCAAACCCTTCACGAGAAAACTGAAGCGTGGCTAGACCCGGCATTTTCCTCAATCCCCGCTTCAGCGCCGGACTGGGAAAACTCAGCAGCGCAGAGATCGAGCGGGTGGAAGCGGCATTGCAGGTCATCCCGGATTGCTTTGGTCGTCCGCATGTTCACTCCGGGATTTCGATTCGCCGCCTACGGAAGAACGTGTTCGAGTGCCGGGCCGGATTGAAACTGCGCCTGCTGTTCCGGGAGAATGCCGGCGCGCTGGAATTCTTCCTCGTCGGCGACCACGAAGAAGTGCGGGCGTGGTTGCGGAATTGTTGAAACGCGCAAACTACATTAAACAAAGTTAATTTGTGTCCACCTCACCCACTCCCCGTTTCACCCGCACGCAATGGCTGATCATCACCATCGCCGCCATCGGCTTTCTGTTCGACACCTACGAACTGCTGATGACGCCGCTGGTCGCGGCGCCGGCGATTGCGGAGTTGCTGAAAATTCCGCAAAACAATCCCATCGTCACCGACTGGGTCGGTCGGCTGCTCTGGATTTCCGCGCTCTGCGGCGGGGTGTTCGGCCTTTTGGGCGGCTGGCTGGTGGACAAACTCGGGCGCAAGGCGGTGATGGGTTTAAGCATTTTTGTTTATTCCTTCTCCCCCATGTTCGCCGCTTACTCCAGTTCGCTGGAGATGTTCGTGTTTTTCCGCAGCACCACTTTCATTGGCGTATGCGTGGAGTTTGTCGCGGCGATCACTTGGCTCGCGGAAGTTTTTGCCGATCCGAAACAACGGGAGCGATGGCTCGGCATCACGCAGGCGTTCGCGTCGCTCGGCGGCGTGCTCGTTACCGTGATCAGCATCTGGCTCAGCTCGCACCTGAAGGACCTGCCGCACCTCGGCCTGCCGCTGGGGCTGGGTTCCACCGACCCCGCCGCGTGGCGTTATTTGCTGATGACCGGCTTGCTGCCGGCCATTCCTATCGCGCTGCTGCTGCCGTTCGTGCCCGAGTCCCAGGTGTGGAAGGAAAAACGCGCCGCCGGCACGTTGAAACGTCCGAGTTTCGCCGCGCTGTTCGCGCCGGAACTGCGCCGCGTGACTTTGGTGACCGCAGTCCTTTCCGCGTGCGCGTATGGCATCGCGTTCGGCGCGCTGCAAGTCACCGTCGCGCGCGTGACGCCCGGATTGCCGGAGTTGAAACAACAGGCCGCCGAACTTGCGCCGCTACGCAAGGAAGCCGAAGCATTGAACAAGCAGCTCAACGCGCTACCCGCCGCTGATCCAGCGCGAAAGGAACTGGCCGCGCAGATCAAAGCGAACTTCGTGAAACAGAAACCGATCAACGATGTCGTGAAGGAACGCGGCGACCAGGTTCAGTTCCGTCAGGAGATGGGCGGATTGACGGGGCGCATCCTGCTGGCCGCGTTCCTGTTCATCGGCATGAGCCGGGTCAAGCTGTTGAAAATCTTCCAGGTGCCGGCGTTGGTGGTCCTGCCGCTGACTTACTTCATGTTTTTCAAAAACGGCGGCGAAATTTTCCTCTGGAGCTATTTCCTTTGCGGGCTGTTCACCGTCGCGCAGTTCAGTTATTTCGGCGAGTATCTGCCCAAGGTATTTCCGCTCCACCTGCGCGGCACCGGCGGCAGCTTCGCGACCAACGTCGGCGGCCGCATGATCGGCACCAGCATGGCCACGTTGAACACGGTCTGGCTCGCGCCACTGATCGCGGGCGGCGCGCAAGCCGTGAAGCCCATGCACGTGGCGATGGCGGCGGGTGGCATCGCCACGGCACTCGCCGTTATCGCGTTCCTCGTCGGCTTTTTCCTGCCCGAGCCGAAAGAACAGCTTGAGCCGTGACCGCAATCGCGCAAAACTGAAACCAGAGACGATGACTGGCAAACGTCAAAATTCAAACGGACGACAAGCGAATGGGCAGAAGCCCATTCAGCTTTGGCATCCCGACGTGCCCGGCCCGCTTTGGGACGGAACACGCCGCGTGCCTCGCAAGCAGATTGAATCATATTGCCGGGTGCTCGCGCGCGAGGTTCATCCGCAGAAAATCATTCTGTTTGGGTCCTACGCCTACGGAAAGCCATCACTGAATTCAGATGTGGACCTGGTGGTGGTGATGCCGTTTCGCGGAAGCGATACGGCGAGAGTGGTTGAGATTCGAGGCCGGGTGGAAGCACCGTTTCCGATGGACTTGCTAGTCTGGCCGCCCGCGCGCACCCGCAAGGGGGATTATTTTACCCGGGAAGTCATGGAGAAGGGCGAGGTCATGTATGAAGCATGACACTCGGGAGTGGGTTGCGAAAGCGGAGGAGGATTTTTTCATTGCCTCACTGGCATTTCGCGCCCGGACAAAACAGCAGACACATAACTCCGTGGGGTTCCATTGTCAGCAATGCGTGGAGAAATATTTTAAGGCCCGGCTGGTGGAAGCGGGCCAGGTTATTCCCAAGGTTCACGATTTACTTCTGCTCCTTCAACGCCTGCTGCCAGTCGAGCCGCTGTGGTCTCCGTTTGCGCCTGCTTTGCGCGGCCTGAATGATTATGCCGTGAAGTTTCGTTATCCGGGCCACATCGCTACGCGTGCTGATGCGCGTTCAGCACTAAAGGCTTGCCGTTCCATCCGCACTGAAGTCCGCTTGAGCCTCGGCTTGCCAAAGAAGTAGTTTTTCACATTCCCATGCCCATCTCCGATTCTGAAATCCAATCCGCTCAACAAAACCTCAACGCCCACACGCGCGAAATCATTGCGTGGCATTTCTCGCCGGAAAGCGGTTGCCCCTACTGGCTCGATTGGGCGAAGAAGAATTTTGACCCGCGCAAGGAAGTGAAGTCCTTCGGCGATCTCATCGCCAAGTTCCCGCATTTCCAGGACGAATCGTTGCGCGACATGCAACCCGAGGTCTGGGTGCCGGCGAAGTTCAAAGGCCAGCCGTTTAACATTTTTGAAACCGGCGGCACGACCGGCATGCCCAAGCAACGCATCGGCTGGAATGATTACAAGGTGGATTACTCAGAGTTCAGCGAGAAAATTTCCGACGAACATTTCCCTCGCAACCATTACTGGCTGATGATGGGACCGACCGGTCCGCGCCGCCTGCGCCTCGCCATCGAGCACCTCGCCAACGTGCGCGGCAGTTCGTGCTACTTCATTGACCTCGACCCGCGCTTCGTAAAGAAGGTCATCACGAACAAACAATTTGACGTCGCTCGCGCCTACATGGATCACGTCGTGGATCAGGCTGTGACGATTCTCAAGCACCGCAAAGTCTCCGGCCTGTTCACCACGCCGAAGCTGCTCGAAGCGCTCGCCGAGAAAATTGATCTCTACGAAGCCGGCATTCGCGGCGTGTTTTGCGGCGGCACGACCATGGCGCCGCAATACGTGCGCTTCATCGTCGAGGAAGTGCTCGAAGGTCGCATCGGATTTTATCCCACCTACGGCAACACGCTCATGGGTCTGGCCGCCAGCGTGCCGTTGCGACCAGAGGACAAATTCTCCATTACCTACTACGCCCCGCAACCTCGTGCAGTCTTGCGTGTGGTTGATCCGAAGAATACGTCCCATGTGATCCCATACGACTCATGGGGCCGCGTCGAGTTGACCACACTCACGAAAGAATTTTTCATGCCGCGCTTCCTCGAACGCGACGAAGCCATCCGCCGCGCCCCGCGCGCACCCTACGCCTGGGACGGCGTAGCTGAAGTCCGCCCGTTTGGAGCGATGGAGAAGAATATTGTGGAAGGAGTCTATTGATCTTGAGCGACGGTCGTTGGTTTTCATCGCCAACCACACCGTGCCTCATCTCGACATTCAATCCGGTCGGATTAAAATTCCGTCATGGCTGAGACTGAAATGCTGCCCGCCATCGAGCGCGAGGAGAAGACTGGATCGAAGGACGATCTCGAGCCAGGCTGGCTGGTGATCTGTTGGAACGATCCGGTCAACTTGATGACCTACGTCACGCATGTGTTTCAGGCCGTGTTCGGCTGGAACCGGCAGAAGGCGGAGGTTCACATGTTGCAAGTCCATCGGCAGGGCAAAAGCGTGCTGGCGCGCACGACGATGGAAAAAGCCGAGCACTTCGTCCACGAACTCCAGAAATACACCCTGCACGCCACCATGGAGCGCGAGTCGTGAAATTGCTTCGCACGGGGAAGAACGGCCATGTCTTCGAACTTGATCCCCGCGAGAAGCAACTGCTGCTCGGAACCATCAAGCTCTACCCGCTCGTCCCGGCGGCGCACCATCGCTTGAGCAAGGATGGCCAGGGGACGAAAGCCGACGAGAACCAGCGCTTACTCGAAGAAGCTCTGGCCGAACAACGAAGGAACAACCGCCGGCAGGTGCTCGCGATGATGAATGAGCCCGAACGTTTTCGGAAAAAGGAATCCGGCTTCGAGCTCAAGCTCACGCCCGCCGAGGTCGAATGGCTGTTACAGGTGCTCAACGACGTGCGCGTGGGCAGTTGGCTGGCTTTGGGCGAGCCGGAGTCCGGCGAAGATCCCGGGGTCACGAAGGAGAACGCCAGATACCTGCTCGCGCTGGAACTGTGCGGGTTGTTTCAATCCGTGCTGCTGGCCGCGCTGGGCGTGAGCGAGTCGCCGAAGTGGGCTGGCGATTGAAATGTGTTTCCGATGCCCGCGATGCTCGACCAACGCCTGCGCTTTCCCGATCCGCGCACGGCGGATAGTGAAGGACTGGTGGCCATCGGCGGCGATTTGTCCGTTGACCGGCTGCGGCTGGCGTATCGCAGCGGGATTTTTCCGTGGACGGTCAAACCGATTACGTGGTGGTCGCCCGACCCGCGCGCGATTTTCGAGCTGGAGCAATTTCACGTCCCGCACAGCCTCGCGAAATTCATGCGCAGGCAACCGTTTGAAATCACCCGTGACCGTGCGTTCCGCCAAGTCATGCAAGGTTGCGCCGCGCCTGCGCCCGGACGCTGGGGAATCTGGATCACGCCGGAATTTATCGAAGCCTACACGCGTTTGCACGAGCAGGGCGATGCCCATAGTGTCGAGTGCTGGCGTGACGGCGAACTCGTTGGCGGCATCTACGGCGTGAGCTTCGGCGGATTTTTTGCGGGCGAATCCATGTTCCACCGCGCGACGAACGCCTCGAAGGTTGCGCTCTGTCATCTCGTCGGGCACCTGCGATCGCACGGCTTCGGGCTGTTCGACATCCAGATGATCACACCCGCCACCCGCCAGCTTGGCGCGGTGGAAATTCCGCGCGAAGATTATTTACGGCGGTTGAATACCGCGGTGCAACTGGACAGCGCCTTCAGTTGACGCTCCAACGAATTACGTCATTAGAATCTGGCAGATCGTTTCGATGGTGTTCCAATTGCGCGTGGTGGCGGAGACGCCGAATAGTTTCTCGACCGCCGCGTTGGGATAAATGTTTTTCCGCCCCGGTCGTCGAAGGCTCAACGCGAATCGGCCGCTGACGGCGATAATCCGGACTTTCCACGGGCCGCCGGCGGGCTGCTCAAGGGGAATTCGAGGCAAAGGGCGCGGCGCTTTCTGCATCACGCTGAGAAACCGGCCCACGTCCTTCCCGGTGGGCGCGTCGCAAAACGGTTTGCTGTCCGCGAGCGCGAGCACGTCGCGCGCGGGACAGATCATCAGTTCCGGTTTGAACGGCAGCCGCCGCCAGATCTCGGCGCGGAGCTTGAGCTGATTGACGTTCTTCCGAACGACGAACGTTCCCGCCGCGCCCACACTCACCACGGCAAAGTCCGACAACGCCTGGGCGAGTTTGCCCGGCTGAAAGGTCTGGTCTCCGCCCACGTTGGCAGCTCGAAAGAAAACAACGGAAGCCATGGGTGAAATTTGTCACGCGGGTATGGCAACGGCAATGGTGAACCCGGCGCCTTCCGGCGCCGCCTTCATGAGCCTTGTTCCGGCGAAATTTTTTGATACCTTTCCCGTTCTTGTGAAAACAACTTTTTGTCCAACCGCGGCGTTGTGTTCCAGCGATCAATTGCGCTTCGTCATTCGTCATTCGTCATTCTGATTTCCTGACATGTCCACCATCATCACGGCCACTGAAATCACGGTTCGCTACGGCGAACGCGCCGTGCTCGATGCCGCGACCCTGGCCGTGGACGAGGGCGACCGCATCGGGCTGGTCGGGCGCAACGGCTGCGGCAAGACGACGTTCCTGCGCATCCTCGCCGGGCTGCAATCCCCCGACACCGGCGATGTCTCGCGGCGGCGCGAACTCGTCGTCAGTTATCTGCCGCAGGATTTCATGCTCGATGCGACCAAGTCGGTGGTGGAGAACATCCGCGACGGCGCGAAGCCGGTGCTGGATTTGATCGCGGAGTTTGAATCGCTGCCGCACGACTCGAAACGGCACGAGGAATTGGAGCATCGCATCCAGGCGCTCGAAGGCTGGACGCTGGATCAACGCATCGAAACGGCCATCTCGCATCTGAACTGTCCCGCCGCGGATCGGCGCATTGACACGCTTTCCGGCGGCGAGAAACGACGCGTCGCAATGTGCCGCGCCCTGGTTTCGCTTCCTGATTTTCTCATTCTCGACGAGCCGACGAACCATCTCGACCCGGAGTCCATTGATTGGGTCGCGGATTTTCTCGACGAGTTCCATGGCACGTTTGTGGTCGTGACGCACGACCGCTATTTTCTCGACCGCGTCGCGAAGCGCATGATCGAGTTATCGGACGGGAAATTTTTCTCGCACGCCGGCAACTACACCGATTACCTGCTCGACAAGGCCGAACGTCAGGAAGCCGACGCGACCATCGAGCACAAGCGCCAGATGTTTCTGAAAAAGGAGCTGACCTGGGTGCGTCAGGGGCCGCGCGCGCAGCGCAGCAAGCAGAAGGACCGCTTCGAACGCTACTACGACGAGGCGGCGCAGGATGGGCCGGTGATCGAGGAGGACGTGGAGCTTTGCATCCCGCCGCCGCCGCAACTCGGCAATCGCACGGTGGAACTGCACAATCTCGGCATGGCAATTGGCGGGAAGAAATTGTTCAGTGGCTTCAGTTACACCTTCGAGAACGGACAGCGCATCGGCGTTTGCGGGCGCAACGGCCTCGGCAAGACCACGTTGCTCAAAGCCATCATCGGCCAGCTCCCGCCCACGGAAGGCACGGTGAAAACCGGCCAGCTCACGAAGTTCAATTACGTGGATCAAGGCCGCCTCCAGTTGAACGAAGAGCGCACGGTGCTCGACGAGGTCGCCGACGGCACGGAGTTCGTGCAATGGGGCGAGGCGAAACTTTCCGTGCGCTCTTACCTCAAGCGCTTTCTCTTCGCCGACGAACGCATCACGACACAGGTGAAAAAACTCTCCGGCGGTGAGCGCAGCCGTTTGTTGCTCGCGCGTATTTTGAAGAGCGGCGGCAACTTCCTCATCCTCGACGAACCGACGAACGATTTGGATTTGCCGACATTGCGCGTGCTGGAGGAGGCGTTGATCGCATTCCCGGGAATGGTGCTCGTCGTGAGCCACGACCGGTATTTCTTGAATCGCGTCTGCACGAACATCCTCGCGTTCGAGGGCGACGGCAAAATCCATCACAGCGTCGGCGACTACGATTATTACCTGGAGAAGAAGCAACGCGCGTCCGTAGCGGCGTCTCGGCAGAGCGCCGCCATTCTCACTGTAAATAAATCGGCGGCGCTCTCCTCCCGCAACCGCGGGACTACGCCGAAGGTAGCCAAGCCCCGCAAGCTGTCGTTCAAAGAGCAGCGCGAACTGGAAGGCATCGAAGCGCAAATCCACGCCGTCGAAGCCGAGGTGGCGCGGATTGAAGGCTTGTTTGCCCAGCCGGATTTTTTCCGCAAATACGCCACCCAAGTCAACCAACTCACCGCCGAGCTGGATGCCGCGAAAGAAAAAGTCCCGAAACTTTACGCGCGCTGGGAGGAGTTGGAGGCGATCAAGGCCGAAGCAATCAGTCGCTGATTTCAGATGATTGTCGGCGGTTTTTCCCGACACCTTCGACGGTTGCCAGCCGGCAAACGATGCGCTAGAATTCGCCCATCACTCGGCGCCGCTGAATCAACAAACAGACGTAATCTGACAGGCCATGAAGCCACGGTTTGCGAAGTTCACGCGCTCGTTCCTCGCCTTCGTGCTGTTCGCGGTGTGCCTCTCCGCGGCGGCAACCCAACCCAACATCATCGTCATCCTCGCCGACGACCTGGGCTGGCCCGATCTCGGCGTTCAGGGCGCAACGGATATTCGCACGCCAAACATTGATTCGCTCGCGACCAACGGTGTGCGCTTTCGGAACGGCTACGTGACCGCGCCGGTGTGCAGTCCGTCGCGCGCGGGGTTGATGACGGGGCGTTGTCAGCAGCGCTTCGGGCGCGAGATGAATCCCGGCCCGAAGTTGGAAACCAATTCGATCTTCGGCCTGCCGCTCACGGAAACCACGCTGGGCAATCGGATGAAATCCCTCGGCTACGCCACCGGCTGGATCGGCAAGTCGCATCTCGGCGGTGACACCAACCTCTATCATCCGGTGCTGCGCGGGTTCGACGAATACTTCGGTTTCCTCGAAGGTCATCACGAATACATCTATCCCTATCTCGTCACGACCAACGATCCGATCCGTCGCGGCTATGACGAGATCTTGGAAACCAATTACCTGACCTCGGCGTTTGAGCGCGAATGTCTGGCCTTCATCACCAACCACGCGAGCGAACCGTTCTTCCTCTACGCGCCGTTCAACGCCGTCCACTTCCCGATGCAAGCCACGTCGAATCTGTTCGCCGGTCTCGACACGAATCTGTTCGGCGGCTACACCGCGCGCTACACGAACGCCGCGATGATCAAGGGCCTCGACAACGCGGTGGGCAGCATCCTCGCCGGGTTGCGCGCGTTGAATCTGGAATCGAACACGCTGATTTTTTTCACGAGCGACAACGGCGCGCCCAATCCCGCCGGCCCGGACGCGAACGGCTCGGTCAACACGCCGTTGCGCGGCTACAAGGCGGAACTCTACGAAGGCGGCATCCGCGTGCCGTTCCTGATGCAATGGAAAGGCCAGCTCGCGAGCAACACCGTGGACGCGCTGGTCAGCACGCTCGACATTTTGCCCACGGCGGTCGCGGCGGCGGGCGGTTCAATTCAACCCGCGTGGCAATTGGACGGAGTGAACCTGCTGCCGTTCCTGCAAGGCCAGACGAACGCCTTGCCGCACACGAATCTTTTCTGGCGACTCGAAACCGTCGGTGGCGAAGACGTGCTGCCCGGCCCGCGAGCGATGCGGCAGGGCGATTGGAAGCTCATCAAACCCAGCCGCGATGACAATTGGGAACTCTACGATCTCGCCACGGACATCAGCGAAGCCACGAACGTCGCCAACGCTCATCCCGATGTCGTCCAGCAACTCGTCGCCGCGTATGACGACTGGAACGCGCAACTCGCCGCGCCACGCTGGGACTTCAACACGTTCTATTACGTGCAGCCGGAGTTCGAACGCGATGATATCCGCCTCGGCTCGACGAATGTTTCCTATCTCGCGCCGACTTTTTTGCCCGGCGGGGCGAGCGTGGCGTTTCAGGATGGCGCGAGCAATCTCTGGGTCGGCGCGATTGATCCGCTCACGGGCTATTTCTTTTCCGCGAGCGGCCAGGATTGGCTCGCGGACACGAATCTAGCGCTGCTGCCCAGCGCGCTGAACGGCCCGCAGTGGGGACTCTCGACGAACGCGTCCGCGATTTTCTACACGAAGCCCGGCAGCAACGGGCTGCTTCAGGTCTGGCGCTCCCGTGTTTCCGGAAACAGCTTCACGAACTCGCAACTCACCGGCAGCGCCACAAACAGTTTCGGCGCGCGGGTCAGTCAGGAATCCACGAACGCTTCCGTGAAAATGTCTTTCTCCGTCGGCAACATTTCCGCCGCCACAAATTATTGGGCCGATGAATCCGCGCCGGCGGGTGTGCTGCCGCTGCCCAACCACGCGGGCGGATCCCGCAACGGCAACTGGCTGCCGGGCGGGACGGATCTGGTTTACCGCAGCACCTGGACAAATTCGCCGTTCACGCAAATCGCGCGCTATCACACCGCGACGGGCACGGCGCAAATCATTTCCACGAACAGCGGCGACAAGACGGACGTGTGCGGATTCCTCGCGCCAGAACTGAATGGCGAACTTCTTTACGCCGCCGTGGTCAGCCACACCAACATCACCCTCTACCGCGACCTGCACGACAACACCAACGGTTTTTACACCGCGCTGCCTCCGTTCGCGTTTCCGGCGAACGCCCCGCAGCGATTCATCTATTCATTCGAGCCGCTGCCGGGCTTGCGCGGGTTCAACGGCGTGAGCTACTTCTCCTTCGCCGCGTTCGCGAACAACGACCCGGACAATCCCGGCGACTCCGCCATGTGGCTGCTCGGTCTCGGCCCGGATGCGAATCATCCCATCATTCGCCGCCTGGATGCCGATCCGCAGAACACCAACAACGCCGCGGTCGCTGGCCGGCGCGACCCGAAACTCTTCGTCGGCGAGCGCGGGCTGTTTTGTTACTACAGCCTCGCGGACGGCGCAAATCCGGTTCAAGTCCGCCTCGCCCAGACCGGTGTCAAACTCCCGGACTATCCGGGAACGCCCGGCGGCTTCACGAGTTTGCAATTCAGTCGCAGCTTCACCGCGGGCACGAACGACGTGAACGGCAACGCGATGACGCCCACCGAAATCATGAACCTTGTCGCGCACAATGGCCGCCTTTACGCCGGACAAAGCAGCACGAATTTTTTTCCGTATCCCAGCAACGCGGAAATCACCAACCGGTTTCCCACCAATATCAACTGGTCGGGCGCGCAGATTCTCGTGAAAGATTCGCCGACCGCGCCGTGGCGGGTGGACGATGCCGACACCAACGATCTCTTCCGCGTTCACCTGCGCGTGGACACGCTCGCGGAGATTTCGCTGACCACCACCGTCCTCGGCACGCCGGTGAGCCCGCCGACGAACCTCCTGGTTTGCGGCCTGCTCGACATCGGCAACATCGGCTCGAAGCTGGCCAGCGCCCGCACGCGGATTGACGACACTGGCCGGTGGTATGAATCGAAAGTCACCGAAGCGGACGAAGCGGCGTCGGCGATCAGCTTTGGCGCGCACATGGATTACGCGAATGGCGTGCATCGCATTTTCGCCGGTCTTTCGAACGGCCAGATTCATCGCGGCGGTTTTGCGCCGGGGCTGACGAACAAGTTGTTCTGGACCACGAACGCGGAATACAGCGGCGTCGGGCCGGTCACGGGATTCGCCGAGTGTGAAGGAAAACTTTACGCCGCGTGCGGATTGCGCCAGGCCACCAACAACCCGGCGGTCAGCGGCGGCCTCTCCGTCCGCGACGATGCCAGCAATTCCTGGAGCGTGGTGTATCGCTGGCCGTATCAGGTCGAAGTCTTCGCCGCGCCCGAGGAAGATCGCATCATGCGCGGACTCACCACCGTCCGCGAACCGCACGGCGCGAGCAATGACGTTCTCCTCGCCGCGCGCTCGTGGCCCGGCGTGATCGAGCGCATTGATCCCGCGCAACAACACACCGCCACGATCGAACTGGACGTGCGTGATTTCTTCGCGCGTCGTTGGAACGACGACCGCGTCCGCCAGGCTCGCGTGATCATCGCCTACAACGGCTTCACTGCTGTCACGAATCCCGTGTCCGGCGAAATCGTCCATCTCACCGGCGTGTGGCTCGACCATCCCGACTTGAACTCGCCCTTGCACAACGGAACGCATTTCCTCATCCGCCACGCCGATGCCACATACGCGGCGGCCGACATCGCAAACAACCTCGTCGGCCAACTCCGCGCCACCCGCTGCATCGCGGTGTCGCCCTTCGCGGAAGATCGCGGCGCGAGTTTTTACTTCGGCGGCTACGATGTGGGGAGCGATACCTCGACCAACACCGCCTGGATCATGCGCGGCGATTGGTCCACCTGGCCCGCCCTTTCCATCACGCGTCCGAACCCGCCGGAGGTGCAACTTGACTGGCCCATCACCGGCACCGATTGGCGGCTCGAATCCTCCGCCGTGCTCGGCGCGGGTGCGAACTGGCAAACCGTCCCCGGTCTGCCGACGCGCTCACTGATCAGAGCTGCCCAAAGCGTGAGCGCACCAGAGCCGGCTTCATTTTTCCGCCTCCGCAAACCGTGATGCCTCGGTGGGTGTCCCGCCCGTCACCAGTTCAACTTCGCCGGAAAATATTCAGCGATCAGGTCTTCGTAGAACGGGCGCAACGCTTTCACGTCCGGCTTGGCGTGACTCTTGGTGTAGAGATCGTAGGGGTTGAACTTTTGTACCCACAGAAGCATATCGCGGTCGTGCGCGTTGGTCAGGCGATGGTATTCCCCCTCGCGATGCCACGGATAAAAGGAATGGTAACGCAGCATGTAGCGCGCTTCTTCCGGCAGATAATCCTTGGTGACGTGGTAAATGTATTCGTCGTGGCCCCACGAAAGTTGCACCTGATCCAGGCCGCAGCCTTCCTCGTAAACGCCGAGGTCGGTCTGGTAACGGGGATTCTGGCTGTCGAGATTGTCGGCGAAAAATTGCGGGAACACGATCTTGTCCGAATGGCGGCAGCCGGTGGGAAACGTGTCGCCGACCACGGCCCATTGCGGCTCGCCCCAGAGGCAAAGCATCTTGCCGAGGTCGTGAACCATCCCGGCGAGAATGAACCAGCGCGGCTGGCCGTCGGCGCGGATGTGCTCGGCGGTTTGCAGGAGATGTTCCAGTTGCGAGAGGTCGGTGTCGGGATCGCTTTCGTCCACCAGCGTGTTCAGATATTCCATCGCTTC
This sequence comes from Pedosphaera sp., assembly GCA_009695195.1. Lineage (GTDB taxonomy): Bacteria > Verrucomicrobiota > Verrucomicrobiia > Limisphaerales > JADLHS01 > CAIKLQ01. Next base: position 2,468 of record SIBJ01000081.1, on the reverse strand, counting down.
CCAGATGCTCATCTGGCGACGGTTCAGCGAAAGGAATTCCCGCCGCTTGGCCTGCGCGAACTCGTAGGTCTGGTGGCGATGATTCTGGCGATAGAATTCACGCACCGTGGGCCGCGCGTCTGCTTCGTAATTGCGGAACTCTTCCTTCTGCTTGTTCGCGTCAATCGCTTGAAACGGCTTGGCCGTCGCCGACGCGGGATCGGGATAGCGTTCCTTCAGAAAATCCTCCCACTCCTCGAGATGGGCGAGCGGCGAATGGCTGTTCGGTTGAGCTTCGGAAGCTTTCATGCTTGTTCCTCGATTTGCGGTTGTCTTTAACCCGTCCTGGCCGGCGGCACCAGTTTATTTGTTGGCCCGGTTCTGTCGCAGCAGGTCCAGCCCCACCGCAAAGATGATGACGATGCCGATGATGATTTCCTGCGTAAAATTCTGCCAACCCATCTGGTTCGAGCCGTTGCGCAGCACCGCCATGATCAACGCGCCGATCATCGAACCGAGGATGCTGCCCGTGCCGCCGCTCAAGCTCGCGCCGCCGATGACCACCGCCGCGATGATGTCCAGTTCGAGACCGACGGCCACGGTCGGATCGCCCTGCGTGAGCCGGGACAATTGCATCAGTCCCGCCAGACCGAAGAGCAGTCCGGCCAGCGCGTAGATCATCACTTTCTGGCGCGGCACACGGATGCCGGACAATCGGGAAGTCGTTTCATTCGCGCCGATGGCGAAAATGTAACGCCCGAAAACCGTCCGCCGCATGATCACGGAGACGACGACCGCCAGACCGATGGCGATCCACACGCCGGGCGGCAACGGAAACAATTCCGTCGGCGCCACGCGCGCCATCAGGTTGTTGAGCGGCGCGCCGGGCGGGTTGTTGACGGTTTGGTTTCCCGCCAGCCACTTGGCCATGCCGCGCACCACGCCCATCATCCCGAGCGTGACGATGAACGGCATCATGCGGAAGCCGGCGATCACCACGCCGTTGACCAGCCCGATCAGCCCACCGGCCAGCACAGTCAGAGCGACGGTGGTGATCGTCGAACATCCCTTCACCAACAACGTCGCGCCGAGCACGCTCGTCAACGCCACCACCGAACCGACGCTCAGATCAATTCCGCCGCTGACGATGATCAGCGTCATCCCCAGCGCTCCGATCGCGACGATGACCGTCTGGATCAAAATGATTTTGAAATTGCCGCCGGTGAAGAGATACGGGCGCACTTCCGCACTGAGCGAGAACAGCCCGAGCACCAGCAGCAGGCCGAGGAACGGGCCGACGACGTTCAGCACCCCGGCGAGGTTGAAGCGTTTGTCCGTGGTGGTCATCGCGCTGGGTCACTTCAAATACTTGTCCAACGGCGGATTCAGCAAATCTTTGATCTCCGGCTGCTCCATGTTCTCCGGCGACACGAGCACCACGCCCGTATCAATCCGGTTCTCCACCTTCTCGCCCTGCAAATGTTTCACCATCGTCATCACGGAGAGATAACCCATCAGCACCGGGTTTTGCACCGTGAGGCCCTGCACGTCGCCGTTCTTCATATCGAGCACCGATTGTGAGCCGGCGTCGAACCCGACCATCTTCACCTTGCCGCCGGCCTTGCCGATGTCCCGCAACGCCTTCGTCATGGCGATGGTCGAGGGTTCGTTCACGCAGAAGATGCCGGTCACTTCGTTGCCAAAACGGTTGAGGAGATTCTGCGAAGCTTGATACGCCGTCTCGCGCGTGGCGCCGGCGTATTGATCGGCGGAAATGAGTTTGATGCCGGGCAACTTGCCCACGGCTTCGAGAAAACCTTTCTCGCGTTCCTCCGTGCTGGCCGAGCCGACGGCGTAGCGCAGCAGGATGACGTTGCCTCTTCCGTTCAGCAGTTTCGCCAGATATTCGCCCGCCAACTGGCCGCCCTTGAAATTATCCGTCGCCACAAAGCTGGTGTATTTGTCCGACTTCAACCCGGAGTCCATCACGATGACGGGAATGCCGGCCTGCACGGCACTCGCGACCGGATTCACGAGCGCCTGCGAATCGAGCGGCGCCAGCACGATACCGCTGACCTTGCGGCTGGTAAAATTTTCCACGACCTGAATCTGTTGATCGCGATCATCCTCGCGCAACGGCCCTTTCCAGATCACCTCCACTTTTACGCCTTTGGCCCCCAGTTCCTGCTGGGCCTTGATCGCGCCTGCGTGGATGGATTTCCAGAATTCATGTGTCGTGCCCTTGGGGATGACGGCGAGGGTGTAGGATTTTTCGTCGGATTTCTTTCCGCAACCCGCGAACGCAATGAGAGCAAGGATCAACCCGAAACGAACCAGTGATTTCATGCGCGCAGGCTAGTGAACCCGCCGCCGCTTTTCAATCCCGCCGGGGATGAATTTGGGTGTGATTAAAAACGGGTGAGGGGAATGGCGCTTAGTTAAGGGCATGTGTCGTTGATTTTTTCTGGGTGGCTTCGGCAATGATTTCC
>SIBJ01000080.1 GCA_009695195.1 Pedosphaera sp. | reverse complement strand
TGTCGGACAGCATTCCAATGTGCCCCAAAAACTGTCCGACCTCAGCCCGGAACACTGTCCGATATGAATCGGAACGGTGTCCGGCAGAAATTGGAACGCTGTCCGACAGAAATCGGAATCACTGTCCGACAGCCCCCGGAATACGCAATTATCTTCCCGAGACGATATGCGGGCAACAAGGCCTCTTTCGGCACTGCATTTCCGTTAGGTAACTTGAATCGCTTGTAGTCGTTAAGTTCACTAACGGGCTGATAGCCAGGCTGGGTAACAGGGGATGTTGGGCAACCAGCGGCTTCCCAGCGGGCAGCCCAGACCATCCAAGTTTCCACATTACGCATAGGGATTACGAGACACCGGCCTTGCTCTGGATTGATACCCGGCAGGTCGCGACTGTTCAGTTCGTCTCGAACTTCATTTCGACGAACATCCAACCCTTGGCCATCTTCATCAATCAGCGCGAGAACACTGCGGCGACCACGGAGGGGTTGAGCTTGAACACTTATCTCCTCGCAGAACCAGCGGCGAACCGCGGCATGATTTCCATTCCGGCCAGTCCATCTGCGTTGCAAATCGTAAAACCCTGCTTTGACATCACGCCCTTGAAAATATCCTCGCGCCAAATCGGCGTGATTACAGTCCTCAGGCAAAACAATAATTTTACAGTAACGGCTCATTCCTCTCGCAGCTTGAATTATGTAGCAGATTGAGGCGTGGGCAGGTTTTTGGAAATCCAACCACGGGCCACCAATTCCGAAAGCGGTACAGCAGTATCCTTCAAGCTTTCGATTACGGCGGAGACGCGCGTTACTTGCGTTCCGCCAAGAGGCGTTCGTTCGAGCCAGCGGCCAGCACTTTCGGCGAGGAGATCATACGCCACCGGATGATGACTGGTAATGACAGCTTGTGCTTGGCCTTCATCCGCGGTGTTTTGCAAGCGCACGAGCAACGGCTCGATTTCAGGCAGCGCAAGAAAGTTCGCGGGCTCATCGATAATCACGCTACTACGCCAAGCCTTGGTGACAGCCAGTGCATGCTCAAGAATAACCATCGCCCGTTGGCCAGCCGAAAGCTCGTCGAGGCGCAGCCGAACATCATCTTTACCCTTATTCGGGTAGACGGCTTTGGCTACCTGGATCGCGCCATCGGATTCCGTTTGAAAAAGCGCCAGACCCGGGAGGACGCCCTCTTGGAGATTGTTCTCCGCCTCGCGACAGGCCCGAGCTTCGTTGTGGTGCAGGTAGAGGAACCAAGCTGCGAAATCCGCGCCATCGAAGCTCACCATGCTCTCCTCTCGCCGAGCCTCAGCAGTCACGGAGGCTGGGTTGATTGACAGAATGACCACGTGTTCAAAGTAGCGACGAAATCGATGCAAAAGACGATTTTCGTTACGCGGTGCAATTCTGGAGATGCCGGAGTAATGCCAATCCATCAATGTGTCGGCTCCCTTCGACCCATCGTCTTTGAAAAGCTCCGCGCGAAAGCTGGGAATGCCAGCATTGTTGGCCGCATCCGAAGTATCAAGCCAGCCTCGATAAAGTTGCTTGCCTTCAAAGACGAGGGTTTCTTCCATGATCCGGTTCTTTTCGCGCAACCGATCGTGGCTGAGACGAAGAGTATAGCGATACAAGCCAGGAGGAAGCATGGCGCTACCCTCGCCATCCTCTGGGAGTCGTAGATCTAATTCGAAGAGTTGTTCTGAACGAAGGTCCCAGCGGGTCAGGGTGTCCGTGGGAAACAGTTTTTCAGAACTGCCTCGCTGAGTTAGCAGGTCGGTGATGTTCCGCAACGCTTCCAAGACACTGCTTTTGCCTGATCCATTTGGCCCAACAAGCACTGTGAACGGATCCAATTCGAGGGTAACGTTCGTTAAACACCTAAAATTATCGGCATAAAAGCGCGTGAGCATAAAAAATATTATTCGATGCAACTGCGATAGGCGACTGGGAATACTCCCATCTCCAAGCGCATTGCTGCGATTGAGGAGAGTTCACCCCTTGCCGCACGACAGCAGACTGGGAATTGGTTCTCATATGCGACCATCCCGGAGAGGTTATTCTGAGGGTTCAAGGCGTCAAGTACCTCATTGGAATCGGGTGCCGAGCGTTTCGCGGCGATGCTGGTGGCGGCGAGTCGCGTTGTCCGTGGCCAAGATGGATTTTCCCAACCCCGCAGGATGGCAAGGGTTCGCACCCAAGCTAGTCAAGGTCGAGTTGCGATTGGAGAGGCAAAATTATCATCCGACACGTTCAGGTTCTACCGGCCAGATTCAATCAGCGCCACCTTCCCATTGAAATCCGTCGCGAGCACTTGCTTGTTGCTCAAGGGCACAACGGTGTTCACCACGCCGGTGCCGATTTTGTGCTGCCATTTCACCGCGCCGGTTTTGCCGTCGAGCGCAAGCAGCACTCCGTTCTTTGTGCCGTAGAACACGACGCCCTGTTTCTCCACCAGCATCGCGGAGTTGATGTCGTAGTTGAAGCCGCCGTTGATCTGCCACAGTTTTTCGGGTTGCCGCGCGGTGGCGGAGAGGGCGTAAATGAAATCGTTCATCGCCCGGACGTAAACGCGCTGGCTGTCCTCGCTCAGGCCGATCGTCTCGCGGACTTCAAATTCACCGGTGCGCCAGATTTCCGCGCCGGTCTTCACGTCAATCGCCGTCATCTTCCGGTCGGGCGCCACGATGAAAACTTTTCCGTTCGCCGCCACGGGCCAGCACGCGGCGGGCGAGAGCAGCGCGGCGGGACGGTCGCCCTTCCATTTCCACGCCAGCGCGCCGGACTTCGCGTCGAGCGCGTAAAGATGCCCGTCCCACACGCCAAAGATCACCTTCCCGTCGGCGAGGAGCGGGCGCGTCTCGACGAAGCCAGTCACGCCGTTGAATTCCCAACGCGGTTTGCCATCGGTCAGATTCAGCGCGCGGAATTTGCCGTCGCTCGCGCCGATGAAGACCAGACCCTCCGCGATGCGCGGGCAGCCGACGATGGGGCGGTCGGTGCGGTGCCGCCAGATTTCCTTCCCGCTCGCGGCGTTGAGCGCGTAAACTCGTCCGTCGGTGGAGGCGAACACGACGCGGTCGCCGCTCACGTCCGGCGTGGAATAAACGGCGTTGTCGGTTTTGAATTTCCATTTCACCTCGCCGGTCTTCAGCGCGAAGGCATAGACCGTCCCGGACGCGTCGCCGACGATGGCGAGGTCCTGCCACACCGCCGGCGTGGACGCGATGGTGAAGCCGGAGTTGAAATGCCAGCACTCCTTCACGTTCGGATATTTCGCGTTCACAGAAAAATCCGGGCGCGGATATTTGTTCGTGTCGCCAGCGTAGTTGTGTTTCTCCAAAACGACCGAGTGCCACGGCGCTTTCGTTTCGCGACCGGGCGGGTGTTCGGAGAAAATCATTTTGCCGTCCGCCACGTCCACGAGGTTGAATCCGCCCACGCGGGCCGTCGCGCGCAGGTTCGAGCGGCCCATCACGCCGGGCATCCCCTCGAAGTTGAGCGCCTTGTTGCGATGCCCGTGGCCGACCAGCGCGACCTGGGTGTTGTAACGCTTGAGCAGATCGAGCACCTCGAACCAGTTCGCGATGCCGTCATCCAGCGGGTAGTGCGTGACGAAAACGAGCGGTTGATCCGGGTCGGGAAGTTTTTTGAGCGTGTCGGCGAGCCAGCGCACGTCCTGCGGCGACCAGTGGCCATCGCCCATTTTCATGATCGGCCCCTGATGGATGCCGATGAACCGGAAGCCGCCGAACTCGAAGCTGAACCGCTCGTCGCCGTAGAGTTTCGGAAAATCGGTGGCACCGGACTCGGACCATTTCGTGTCGTGATTGCCGGGAATGACGTGGACGGGAATTTTGATTTCGCCGAGAATGGCTTTGGCCAGTTGCAACTGTTCGCGCGAGCCGTATTCCGTCACGTCGCCGGACAGGATGACGAAACTGAGATTGGTCAGGGCGTTGAGGTCGCGCACGGCATCGCGTAAATCCTCCTCGCCCGACGCGGAGCCGACGTGCGTGTCGCTGAGAAATACGAAACGGAAGGGTTTGGTTTCCGCGTTCGCAGAACAACACGACAGCGCGAGCGCGAGGAGGGCGGCAATTGAAACCCGGACGGACTTGAACTGGTTCACGCGCGGATTGTCCGCGGGGCGGGCGGGCGTTTCAAGTGGATTGTCCGCTGTCGAAATCCACCGGGCGAAACTGGACAACACCACCGAAGTTGACTCCCTTTCCATGAACCTCCGCTTTCCCCCTACCGACTTTTGCTTCACCTGAAGCAAAAGTTCGTACGAACAAGTTCAAAGTGCGCAGTTTCACTTCGGCGAATTCTCTCCCCGGAGCGAACCGCGGAGAGAGGAAGTTCGTTCGCGACGCCGAGTTGATTCCAACCCCGCGATTGATTGTCTTGAATCCCGAAACGGCCCCGGCAGAGTGGGCCCATGCCACTCATCAAATTAAATCGAATCAACAAGGGCGGGGAGCTTTTGCTCAACAGCGAACACATCGTTTACATCGAGATCGAGGGAAAGAGCACAACCGTTCACTTGAACAACCTGTTGTTCTCCGTCGAGGAAACCTGCGCCGCCATCGCCGAGCGGGTCGAGCAAATCGAGACGGCGCGGATCAAGAACGCGATCGTGGAGAGCGGGTTGGGAAAAATTCCCGGTTGAGTCCGCGTCACGGCCCGAGCCGCGCGCGGAAGTAACGTTGCACGTCGTTCGTCACCGCGCCGGCATCGAACAGCGTGCTGCCGTTCGTGAGCACGAGGCTCGTCAGCGTGGACCAGTCCGTGAGGTTGGTGGAGGATTCGATGACGTAGGTCGCGCCGGGTTCGCCGCTGATCGCGAGCTGGAGCGTCTGATCGGGTTGCAACGTGGTGGACTGGAATTGCGCCGGCACGGGCGGAATGAGCGAGAGTAGCGCGTTGGAACTCAGCAGCGAACCGGCGGCATTGGTGACGAGGACGGAATAATTTCCCGCGGCGTTGGTCTGCACGTTCGCGCGCGTGTAGCTGGAGGCGGTCGCGCCGCCGATGGGCGCGGCGTTGAATCGCCATTGGTAACCGGGCGCGGGCGTGCCGCTCGCGGTGACGGTGAAGGTGGCGTTGCTCGTCAGTTTCACGGCGACATCCAGCGGCTGGATTGAAATCGTCGGCGGAATATTCACCGTCAACGTGACCACGGAACTCGTGACCGCGCCGCCGATATTTGTGAGCACGACCGAATAATTTCCGGTGTGGTTGGTTTGAACATTCGCGCGCGTGTAACTGCTGGCGGTCGCGCCGCCGATGTTCGTGCCAGCGAAACGCCATTGATAACCGGGCGCCGGCACGCCGCTGCCGGCGACGATGAATGTGGCGTTCGAGCCTTGGACGACGGTGACGTTGGTCGGCGGCGTGGTGATGGCCGGCGCGACGACGGGCACTTCGACGCGGAGATTGTCCACGAGTCCGAAACTGAGGTTGGTGTTGTCCGACCACGACGCGAACGAATCCCAGTAGCCGATGAAGATGTTGCTCGAAGTAAAGGTGACGTTCGTGACCGTGGCGATTTTCAATCCGTCAATGAACCACTCGACCGTGTTGCCGGTTTTGTTCACGACGACATCGCGCCAGGCGAAACCAATCGTGCCGACATCGAGGCCGCCGCTCTGCGCTTGCGCCCCGGGCGCGGTCTGACCTCCGGGAAAAACATTTTGATAATACGAATGGCCGTTGCCGCGAACATTGGGCTGGTTGCCGCCGACATAGACGCCGCTGTTCGTCTGCTGCAAGGTGATGCCCGAATACGCGCGCCAATCCGGTACCGTGGCGGACGTGTCAGTGGCCTGGCCTTCGCCGTCGGTCGCGAACCACACGCCGTCGGCGGTACCGGAGTTCCACTGGACGCGGTTGCCAGCGGTTCCCAAACCGGACGTGTGATGTTGTGTCGAGCCAGTGCCACCCGCCGGGAAAGGCCCGTTCTGGTTGATCCAAAGATCGTAGTGGAGCCGGAAATTGCCGATGAAATTCTGCCCGATGGGCGAGATGTTCAGCGCGGCGACGTTGGTCAAACTGACGTTCGCCTCGAACTTCACGCCCTTCGTCGTGCCGCCCACCGAGTTCGGCGCGGAAGCAATGCCGTACCCGGAATAGTTGTAAGCGAAAGCGATGCGCGTGTCGGCGGAGGATTGGTTGAGCGTCCAGTTCGCGGCGGAGTTGGTGTCGAAGTTGTCAGCGAACACCGGTGTGAAGAGCGGGTTGACCGTGAGCGTAGCGACGCTGCTCGTGATGCTGCCGAACGCATTGGTGACGACGACGGTGTAGCCGCCGGCGTTGTTGGTTTGAATGTTGGCGAGCGTGTACGAGTTCGTCGTCGCGCTGGCGATGTTCGTGCCGTTGAAACGCCATTGGTATTTCAACGTCGCGGCCCCGGCGGCGACGGTGGTGAACTTGATCGTGCCGCCGCGGTCGGCGTAGCGGCTCGATGGTTGCGAGGTTATCGAAGGCGGACTCGTGTTCGTACCGATGAGCAGCGTCGTCAGCATCGTGGCGGACGTGCCGTTGAACACGTCGAGATCGCAATTGCCCGAAATGCCCGGAACGGAACCTGTGGAGCTGTATTGCCAGATTTTCCAGACGCCCGTGCCCCACGAAGTCGTCGCGCACCCCGGGCACGGACTCGTCCAAGGCGTGCTGGTTTGCGGGTCCCCCCCGCTGTAATGAGCGATCCAGGGAATCCACTGCGCCACGGAAGTGTCAAAGTTGCAGGCGTTGCACTCACCGACGTAGATCACGGGCTTGATCGTCACACCGGTCGCCGCCGCGTTGCTTACGATGATGTTGCACCATTGGTTGGCCCAGTCGGAAAAGCTGCTGGCGCCCACCAGGCCGCTGAAAGATTCCATGTCGAGCATCGGCATGATGTAGTCGCCGGTGCTCTTGATGTAATTCTTCGCATTGTTCCAGAAATGCGCCGCTTCCACGTCCGGGCTGTGCAATTCCGGATGCGCGAAGTGATACGCGCCAATCGGCACGCCCGCGGCATTGGCATTAGCTTCGTTGATCGTGAAATAAGCGTCCACGGTGCCCGTGCCTTCCGTCGCCTTGGTCCAGGCGAAGGTGATTCCGGAAGCCGCCACGCTCGACCAGTTGATGCTCGCCTGATAGTGCGAAACGTCAATCCCCAGCGGGCGTTGAGCTTGGACGGAAACCGCCGCCCCCAGGCCGGTGAGCAATGCGAATCCGAGCACGGGGGAAACGAAGCGGCGGGGGTGCAGATTCACAACGGGTAAAACTTTTATGGTTCAGGACTCAATTCTCGGACGCGGCCAAGGTCGCGCATCCGCCCGGATTTACAAGTAAAAACACCGCTGCTGGCTTGCTCGCGGCCGATGTTCACCGATACTGGAAGCGTGAAAAACGTGGCGATCATCGGGGCTTCAACCGACCGGCGCAAATTCGGCAACAAGGCCGTGCGCGCTTTTTTGCAACAGGGCTACGAAGTCTTTCCGGTGAACCCGCGGGCGGAAATGATCGAGGGTTTGACGGTTTGCAAATCCATCGCCGACGTGCCGGTGCGACCTCAGATGGTGAGTGTTTACCTGCCGCCGGAAGTTTTGCTGTCCCTGCTGCCCGAGATCGCCGCGAAAGGTTGCGCCGAACTCTGGCTCAATCCCGGCACGGAATCGGCCGCCGTGCTTGCGGAATGTGAAAGGCTCGGGCTGAACGTGATGCAGGCGTGCAGTATCGTCGGCGTGGGCTTGAACGCGGCGAGCTTTTGATGGTTCCCGCCGCAGCGCCGGTGAATAAATATTCTGAATCAACGGTTGCCACGCCATTTCAGCGGCGTATGTTCGGAGCGGATTCGGAATCCGTCGTCGCATGAAAACCAAAAAGCCAAAAATCGTGGAACAGCCCCAGCCGTTCACATCCGGCATCACGCGCGCGATGGTCCGACAGCACGCCTACGCGTTGTATCGTGACAAGCTGCCGCACCATCCGCTCACGCTCGAAGACTGGGTGCTGGCGGAAAAAGACCTCGTGAACGATCTCGTCAGCGAGCAGATCGAGGCTTGAAGCTCCGGAATTTCCGATGCCGTGTCGGTGCGGGCCAGAGGCCCGTAAGACGGTTGAACCCGGCCGATGCGGCATCGTTTGCGTACGCGCGCCGGCTCAACCCGCGCCGCCGCCGGCCATTTGCTTCGGTTCGCCTTTGAGCAACGCCACGCCGTAATCGCGATTCATCCGCGCGATGAAGTCCAGCGAGATTTCCTTCGGGCAGACGGCCTCGCAACTTCCCGTCACGGTGCAGGCTCCGAAACCTTCCGCGTCCATTTGCGTCACCATCGCCTTCACGCGTTTGTAACGTTCCGGCTGGCCTTGCGGCAACAAACCGAGATGCGAAACCTTCGCCGCGACGAACAACATCGCGCTGGCGTTCTTGCACGCCGCCACGCACGCGCCGCAACCGATGCACTGCGCCGCGTCCATCGCGAGGTCGGCGTTTTCTTTCGGCACCGGAATCGAGTTCGCGTCCGGCGCGCTGCCGGTGCGGACGCTGATGAATCCACCCGCGTGCTGGATGCGGTCAAACGCCTTGCGGTCCACGACCAGATCCTTGATGAGCGGAAATGCCTTGGCGCGGAACGGCTCGACGACGATGACATCGCCGTCCCGGAAGCTGCGCATGTAAGTCTGACACGTCGCGACGCCCTTGTGCGGCCCGTGCGGTTTGCCATCAATGACGAGTGAGCAAGTTCCGCAGATGCCCTCGCGGCAATCGTGATCGAACGCAATCGGCTCCTCTCCACGTTGGGCCAACTCCTCGTTCACCACGTCAAGCATTTCGAGGAACGACATGTTGGCGTTCAGTGCGGGCGATTCGTAGGTCTTGAACCCGCCGGGCGAGGTCGCGTTCTTTTGCCGCCAGACTTTGAGCGTAATTTTCATGGTCAAATTCTTCTCGCATTCACGCCGCCCGATTTCCTTGGCTTCGGCATCAACGTGTGAAATCCGATTTCGCGTTTCGGTTTTTTCTTCTCGTCCATCATTTCCCGGATGGCGTCGAAAACGACTCTGAACTTTGCATCGTATTTCCTTTCCAAAGATTCCAGTTTCCGCGCGAGGTCGGCGTGCGTCGCGAGCATCTGCCGCAACAGGACGAACGTCCGCATGATCGCGAGATTCACCTGGATGGCGCGGTCGCTACGCAATACGCTCGAAAGCATCGCCACTCCCTGCTCCGTGAAGGCGTAGGGGCGATATGCTAACCCGCGATGTTTCTTGGAACTCATCACAAACTGTGATGAGTTCACCTCCAATCCGCCCTTTGTTTTCAGGTCCTTGGCAGAACTCATCACAGTTTGTGATGAGTTCAATGGGTCGGTTAGCGCTTGAAAATTCATCGCCAGCTTGGTTTCCGCTGGCGAAAGTTGAAACATAAAGTCGTCAGGGAAGCGTTCGATGTTCCGCTTCACAGCTTGGTTGAGCGCACGAGCCTCAACGCCGTAGAGTTCCGCTAGATCAGTGTCAAGCATCACCTTCTCGCCGCGCAGCAGTAAAATTTTGCGCTCTATGCGGCGGGCTGGAATGAGGCTGGCATCATTCATGGCTTGGCTAAATCTTAAGGTCACAAATTGTGACCTTAAACAAACTTCACTTGTAACTCCGCGTGCTCATGTGGACTTCCTCATAGACGAGCGGCTCTTTGTTCAAGACGGGCGCTTTGCTCTCGCCAGCGAATTCCCACGCGGAAACGTGGGCGAATTGATCGTCGCGGCGCTTCACGTCGCCGGGGTTCACGAGACCTTGCTTCGTTTCGGGGTCGTCCGGCGTGTATTGATGCTCCTCGCGGAAATGGCCGCCGCAGCTTTCCTCGCGGTGCAGCGCGTCTCGGCAGAGTAGTTCGCCGAGTTCGATGAAGTCCGCCACGCGACCAGCCTGTTCGAGCGATTGATTCCACTCTCCCGCCTCGCCGGAAACTTTCACGTTCTTCCAATACTCCTCGCGCAGTTCGCTGATGAGCTTGATGCCCCTCTCCAGTCCGGCCTTATTGCGCGCCATGCCGGCGTAATCCCACATCAACTTGCCGAGCGCCTTGTGGAAACTCGCCGGCGTGCGGTTGCCTTGGTTGTTGAGCAACCGTTTCGTGAGCGTCTGAACATTTTCTTCGGCCTGCTTGAAGGCAGCGTTGTCGGTGGCCGGACGCTTGTCCGGCTTTTGCGTCGCGAGATAACCGGAAATCGTCGCGGGCAAAACGAAATAACCGTCCGCCAGCCCCTGCATCAGCGCGCTCGCGCCGAGACGGTTCGCGCCGTGATCGGAGAAGTTCGCCTCGCCCAGCACGAACAGGCCGGGAACATTGCTCATCAAGTTGTAGTCCACCCACAGCCCGCCCATCGTGTAATGCACGGCGGGATAAATCCGCATCGGCGTGCGGTAGGCGTCCTCGTTCGTGATCTCGTGATACATCGCGAACAGATTGCCGTAACGCTCGCGCACTTTCGCCTCGCCCAACCGCGCGATGGCAGCGGAGAAATCCAGATAAACGCCCAAGCCCGTCTCGCAAACCCCGCGGCCTTCATCGCAAACCGTCTTCGCGGCACGGCTCGCGATGTCGCGGGGGGCGAGATTGCCGAACGCGGAATACATCCGTTCGAGATAGTAGTCGCGGTCACCCTCGGCGATGTCGGTGGGATTTTTTTTACAATCTTCCTGCCGCTTCGGCACCCACACGCGCCCGTCGTTGCGCAACGACTCGCTCATCAACGTGAGCTTCGACTGATAATCGCCGCTCACCGGAATGCACGTCGGATGAATCTGCGTGTAGCATGGATTTGCAAAACACGCGCCGCGTTTGTAAGCGCGCCAACTGGCGGTGACGTTCGAGCCGCGCGCGTAGGTCGAAAGATTATAGACGTTCCCGTAGCCGCCCGTCGCGAGCACGACGGCATCCGCGTTGTGCCGCGTGATTTCGCCCGTCTGAAGATTGCGGCCGATGATGCCTTTCGCGTGGCCGTCCACGACTACGAGGTCGAGCATCTCGGCGTGCGTGTAAGATTTCACCGCCCCCGCGCCGATCATCTTGTTCAACGCCGAATACGCGCCGAGCAAAAGCTGCTGCCCCGTCTGCCCGCGCGCGTAAAAAGTCCGCGAAACCTGCGCGCCGCCGAACGAGCGGTTGTCGAGCAGCCCGCCGTACTCGCGCGCGAACGGCACGCCCTGCGCCGCGCATTGGTCAATGATGTTCACCGACACTTCGGCGAGCCGATGCACGTTCGCCTCGCGCGCGCGGAAATCGCCGCCTTTGATCGTGTCGTAGAAGAGGCGATGGACGGAGTCGCCGTCGTTCTGATAATTCTTCGCCGCGTTGATGCCGCCCTGCGCCGCGACCGAATGCGCGCGGCGCGGCGAATCGTGAAAAACAAAATTGTGAACCTCGAAGCCGAGTTCCGCGAGCGTGGCGGACGCGGACGAGCCGGCCAGGCCCGCGCCGACGACGATGATCTTGTATTTCCGCTTGTTCGCCGGGTTGATGAGCTTAGTGCTGAACTTGTGCTGCTCCCACTTCGAGGCGAGCGGGCCGGCGGGGAGGTTGGAATTGAGCGTCGTCATTTGCAGCACCCTCCGCATTTGGAGACCAGCACCGAGACGGGAATCGCGATGTAACCGAGGAACAGCACCAGCGCCGCGAGCTTCGAGCCTTTATCAATGACCGGCGCGTAAACGTGGTTCTTCCAGCCGAGCGATTGGAACATCGCGCCCACGCCGTGGCTCAAGTGCAGGCACAACAGCCCGACCGCGATGATGTAAAACGCCGACACGAGCGGCTGGCTGAAACCAAGGATCATCATCCGGTGAATGTCATGCCGGCCTTCGGCATCCATCAACGGGCGAAAGTCCTGACCGCTCATGTTGATTTCCTTCACCATGACCGTGTAGTGCAGCAGGTGATAAACGATGAACGCCGCGATGATGAGTCCGCTCATCAACATCGTGCGCGACGCGTAGCTCGCCGAGTTGGGCTGCCAGTTCGCGTACGGCTCGGGCCGCGCGGCCTTGTTCTCGCGCGCGAGGGAGATGGCGCTCCAGACGTGCAGCGCAACCGTCACGAGCAGGCCGATGCGCACCGGCCAGAGGATTTCCACGTTGGATTGCAGGAAGTGGCCGTAACGATTGATGGCTTCCGCTCCCAGGAAAAATTGCAGATTGCCCACCATGTGCCCGACGACGAACAAGAAAAGCAAAGCGCCCGTCGCCGCCATGATAAACTTCCTGCCCAGTGATGAGTTGAAAATGTTGTTCATCGGATTGATTAGCGGGACACCGAACGGCCTGTCCCCGAGACGCGCAACTCTAATGACTCGCTGCCGCCGAAGCAACGCAGCTTTGCGGATATAAGCGACACTTCCCCGATGTTTGGCGGCGGCTTATTGAACGCGGGGCGGAATCAACCGCGACAAATCCCGCAACGAAGCGATGTTGTCCGCGCCGGACGCGGTGCCGCGCGCGATTTGCACCGCGTGAAACCCCGCCGCCCGCGCGCCGCAAACGTCCGCCTCCAGGTTGTCGCCGACGTGGAAAATCTCCGCGAGCGGGAGATTGAAAAGTTTTGCGGCGCGGTCGAAAATCTCCCGCGCAGGTTTCGCGCAACCCGCTTCGCAGGAAATCACGATCACTTCAAAGCGCCCGGCCAACTCCAGCGCCGCGAGCAATGCCCGCAGCCGGTCGTCCCAATTGGAAATCACGCCCAGCCGCAGGCCGCGCCGCGCCAGTTCGTCCAGCGTGGGCCACACGTCGTCGAAGATTCGCCACGCCGCCGGCTGCGCGAACCGCTCGAACAGTTCCGGGTAGAAAGTTTCGCTCGGCGGTTTGGCGACCAGACCCGCGAACGTGCCATCCACAATCCGCGCCCAGTCATCGCGCGTGTTCACGGCCGGGCCGGCCGCTTGCAACGCCGCGTGAAACCGCCGCTCCAGTTCCGTCGGTGAGAGATTCCCGCAACCGTGCCGCGCCGCGACCTCCGCGTAAACTTCGCCCACCGAAACGCGCGGCTCGATCAGCGTGTGGCCGACGTCGAACGTGACCGCGCGGATTGGTACGTCGCTCTTCATCGCCGCGCCGCGCCCCATTCGTTCAACGCGCGCTCGTTCGCCGCGTGCTCTGGATTCAGGCCGAGAAGTTCCAGCGCCTCGCCCACGAGATAAAGCGAGCCGGTGATGACGACGAACGGGTCGCCCGCGGTGCGCTGCATCGCCTCCGGCAGTGAAGCGCACGTGAGCACCGTCGCCGGCGGATTCGCGCGCCGGCAAACCTCCGCCAGCTCGTCCGGTTTCGCCGTGCGTTCGCTGCCCACCGGCACGAGCAGAATCCGCGCGGCCAGTGGTGCGAGAATTTCGCAAATCGTCCGCCAATCCTTGTCGGCCAGCACGCCGAGGATGAGTGTCGGAGCGCCGAGCACCGTCTCGGCCAGTTGCGATTGCTTTTTGAAACGAGCCGAGGCGGTGCTCGGCGCTCCTCGCAATGCCGCGCGCAAAACCTCCGCGCCCGCGACGTTGTGCGCGCCATCCAACAGAATTTTTCCCCCATCGGGCCGCGTGATGAGTTGCAATCGCCCGGGCCAGTCCACTTGCGCGAGGCCGCCGCGGATTTGCGCGTCGCTCACGGGAATCTGGCTCTGCAAAACTTTCACCGTCGCGGCAGCCAGCGCGGCGTTTAGTCGTTGATGTTCGCCGG
The DNA here is from genome assembly GCA_009695195.1 of Pedosphaera sp. Lineage (GTDB taxonomy): Bacteria > Verrucomicrobiota > Verrucomicrobiia > Limisphaerales > JADLHS01 > CAIKLQ01. Next base: position 6,485 of record SIBJ01000080.1, on the reverse strand, counting down.
GCAAGGGCAACGTAGCGGCGTCTCGGCAGAGCGCCGCAATTCTTTCCGCCGTGGCAGTTGGCGGCGGATTTCCATCCGCCGCTACGATGGTAAGTGGCGCGCCCTGCTCCCGCGCGACCCTTTCGAAGACGTTCAACACTTCCGGCTGATCCGCCGCCGTCAGCACCGGCACGCCGGATTTGATGATGCCCGCCTTTTCCGCCGCGATTTTTTCCAGCGTGTCGCCCAGCCATTGCTGGTGATCGAGTCCGATGTTCGTGATGACGCTCGCGAGCGGCGTAACGATGTTCGTCGCGTCGAGCCGCCCGCCGAGGCCGGTTTCCCAGATCACGAGATGGCACTTTTGCTCCGCGAAATATTTCAAGGCCATCACGGTGACGAACTCGAACAGCGTGGGATGTTTGGCGGGTGAAGCGACGATCTCCGCCACCAACCGCACCACGTCCGCTTCGCTGATCAACTCCCGGTTCACCTGAATCCGTTCGCGAAACGAAACCAGATGCGGCGACGTGAACAGGCCCACGCGCAATCCCGCCGCACGATAAATGCTTTCCAGCATCGCGCACGTCGAGCCTTTGCCGTTCGTGCCCGCGACGTGGATGAAGCGGAGTCGGTCCTGCGGATTTCCGACGCGCGCGGCGAGCGAGCGCGTGGTTTCCAGTCCAAACCTCGCGCCAAAAAGTCCAAGGCTGTGGAGGAACTGGATGGCTTGGGCGTAGGTCATCTTAGATCCGCGAGAATTTGCTCGATTCTTCCTGCTTCTCTCCGGTCTGTGCAGAAGATCCGAGCGCCTTCACGTGTGATAAACATGCGGAGAATCCAGTTCTGATCAAAATCTTGAGAGATTTCGATCTGATAACTTACGGGTGAATCCGCAAGAAATTTTTGAACTGCTTGAAAGAACGGCTTTTTGTAGAACCTCTTTGAAATGATCGTGAGACAGAATTGCCGGTTGTGCGGCGCGGGAGGCGGCTTGAGCGATGGCCATTCTTTCAGCGTTGGACGAACCGCGAAATCAGAAACACCGTAGCAATCACCTTCTTCACCTAACGGCGATAGGCATTCGATCAAGCGATGATATTGGGCACGGATTTCTGCTTGGAAAAGGTTCTGCTCCTTTTGGTCTTGGACTGTTGGTGGGTTGAAGATTTGATCGCACAGCGCAAAGTAATCTTCCTCGTTCAACGCCATCGTTTTCATCCGCCAGTTCAGAGGACAGACTCCGGCATCGTCATCAGGCTTTCCCATTTCAGCCGGCGCTCTTTCTCGCTGACCGGGAACAACCGGAGCGCCTGCTCGTTCAACTCACAAGCCTCGCCAAAGGTCATGCCTGGCTTGGCGTGTTCTTTGAACCACGCGTGGCGACGCTTTCCCACCTCGGTCGGTGGCACATGTTCCAATGTCATAGTCTCTATAGCGGCTTCTTGTGAATCTGCTGGTGCGCGGCGGCGATGAAGCCTTTGAAGAGCGGATGCGGCTGGTGCGGCTTGCTCAGGAATTCGGGATGGAACTGGCTCGCGATAAAAAACGGATGATCCGCCAGTTCGATGACTTCGACCAGCTTGCCGTCCGGAGACGTGCCGCTGAAAACGAAACCGGCTTTCTCGAATTTCTCGCGGTAGTGGTTGTTGAATTCGTAGCGGTGGCGATGGCGCTCGTTGACGACGAAGGAACCGTAAAGTTTTCCCGCCTGGGAACCCACGACCAACTGGCACGGTTGCGCGCCCAGCCGCATGGTGCCTCCTTTCTTCGTCACTTTCTTTTGCGCGTCAAGCAGCGCGATGACGGGGTGCGGGGTGTCGGGGTCGAACTCGGTCGAGTGTGCCTTCTCCAACTTGAGCACGTTGCGCGCGAACTCGATGGTGGCGATCTGCATCCCGAGGCAGAGGCCGAGATACGGAACTTTGTTTTCGCGCGCGAATTTGGCGGCTTTGATTTTTCCTTCGATCCCGCGTTCGCCGAAGCCGCCGGGCACCAAGATGCCGCCGAGGCCTTGCAGAATTCTTTCCGCGCCCTCCTTTTCAATTTCCTCCGAGTCCACCTGCACGATCTCCACGCCGCAATCGTTGCCTACGCCGCCGTGGATGATCGCTTCGTAAACCGATTTATACGCGTCCTGGAGGCCGATGTATTTGCCGACGACGCCGACGCGCACGCGATGTTGCGGGGCGATGAGTTTACGGATGATTTCCTGCCAGTGCGACATGTTGGGCAACGGCGTGTCGAGGCGCAGCAACTGGCAGACGAGATCGTCGGTGCGCTCGCGTTGCAACATGAGCGGGACTTCGTAGATGGAATGATCCACGTCCTTCTCCTCGATGACCGCCTCGACGGGCACGTTGCAGAACAGGGAGATTTTCTGGCGCAGTTCCTTGTCGAGCGGCTTCTCGCAGCGGCAGACGATGATGTGCGGCGTGATGCCGATTTCGCGGAGCTTGGCGACGGATTGTTGCGTGGGTTTGGTCTTGAGTTCACCGGCGGCCTTGATGAAGGGAACGTAGGTGACGTGGATGAAACAGGTGTTGCCCACGCCCGCTTCGAGCGCGAACTCGCGGATGGCTTCGAGGAACGGCAGGCCCTCGATGTCGCCGGTCGTGCCGCCGATCTCGGTGATGATGACGTCGGCCTTGCTGTGTTCGGCCAGGACGTGGATGCGGCGTTTGATCTCGTCAGTGACGTGGGGAATCACCTGCACGGTCTTGCCGAGATATTTTCCTTCGCGCTCGTTGTTGAGGACGGTCTGATACACCTGGCCACTGGTGGTGGTGTTGAGGCGCGTGAGTTTCGTGCTGGTGAAGCGTTCGTAGTGGCCGAGGTCGAGGTCGGTTTCCGCGCCGTCGTCGAGGACATAAACCTCGCCGTGCTGGAACGGGCTCATGGTGCCGGGGTCAACGTTGAGATACGGGTCGAACTTTTGCAGCGCGACCTTGAGGCCGCGGTTCTCGAGCAGCGTGCCGAGCGACGCGGCCGTAAGGCCCTTGCCGAGCGAACTGACCACGCCGCCGGTTACGAAGATGTATTTCATTGAGTCGTTACAACGTTTAATCGTTACATCGTCACCTCGGAACCTTCCGCCCGTTGAAACGTTGTAACGATGCAACGTTTTAACAACCGCTCCACTCGCGCCACATCCCCCGGCACATCCACGCCCACGCTGTCGTAATCCACCTGCACGACGGCGATCTGGATTCCGTTCTCGAGCGCGCGCAACTGCTCCAGCTTCTCCGCATTCTCCAGCGGCGAAACCGGAAATTTCACCAACCGTAAAAGCGTCTCGCGCCGGTAACCATAAATGCCGAGGTGCTTCAAAAAAGGAAACGCCGCCAACTGTTCGCTCACCGGACGGCTGGCGGCCTCGCGCAAAAACGGAATCGTGCGCCGCGAAAAATATAACGCCCGGCCCCCTGCGTCGGCAACGACTTTCACGACGTTGGGATTGTCGTATTCGTCCGCGTTCTTGATCCGCGTGGCGGCGGTGGACATTTCGTTCTGCGCCAGCGCGCCCGCGACTGCATCAATCACCGCCGGGTCCATCAACGGTTCGTCGCCCTGGATGTTCACCACCGCATCACATTCGCAGCGAGCCGCCACTTCGGCGATCCGGTCCGAACCGCTCGGGTGATCCTCGCGCGTCAGCTCGACGCGACAGAATTGTTTCACGACCGCCGCGATGCGCGCGTCATCCGTGGCGACGATGACTTCGCTCAACGACGTGGCTTTGCGGCATTGCTCGACCACGCGCTGGATGAGCGGCTGGCCGGCGATGGGGTGCAACGGTTTTCCCGGAAAGCGGGTGGAGGCGTAGCGCGCGGGGATGATGCCGGCCACACGGCGAATTTTTTCAGGCTTGGGACGCAGAAAGGCCGCGAGCCGTTCCAACAGGCGGCGGTGGCGCTCCGCTGAAATCTCGCCGATAACACCCAGCGTTTCTCGCGGCGCGTATTCGGACAGAAAGCCGAGGCGAATCAGCGACACGCCCAGGAGACCGCTGCTCGCAAAGTCGTCGTCGGGTGGCGCGATGATTTCGTCGAGGTTCGGGACCTGGTGTTGCAACTGGCGGCTGACGCCGCAGGCCAGCCAGTCGCCGAAGGGCGGGACGCGGCGCAGCAGAATGGCGGGACGGGGTTTCCGTTGGCCATCGGCCTGAGGCAACGGGACGAGAATAACGTCCCGTTCTTTCATTCGCAGGGAGGGCGTTCGCGGATCACCGCCGCAGAATAATCCGGCTCATCCGCCCCGTACGCCCTGGCAAATGCCGCCTGCGACGCCGCGCGCCAGGCCCGCCGTTCCGCTGCCAACGACTCATCCGCGCCGGTAAAAACCACCACCTTCACGGTCGCGCCCGGCGGGATCACGTACGGCTCGTCCAAGCAAAGCGTCTTGCCTTCGAGATGGGCGTCCAGCGTCACAATGCTCATGCGGGGAGTCATACTTCAACGAACCCATTCCGGCAAGCGGCGAAAACTCCTTTGGTGAAAACTCATTCCCCCGCCACGCCCGGGTCGCGTGGCGAGCGTTGCCCAAGTTGGACGCGGCGAGAAGTGTTATCCGCCGGGCTTCAAAATCCACTCCGCCGCCGCCGGCAAATCATCCACGACCAGGGCCGCGTCGAGTCTGGCCGCCGACTCGCGCTCGGTATTGCGGCCGTAGCCGGTGCGGACGAGAATGGATTTTTCCACGCCGGCGTTCCAGCCACATTCGAGGTCAATGAGCTTGTCGCCGATCATGAAACTGCGCGCGAGGTCGAGGCCGAATTCATCGCGCGCGTCGAAGAGGAATTGCGGCGAGGGTTTGCGGCCGCGGCTCGGTTGTTCGGGCGCTTCGGGCGCGAAATAAATTTTCTCGAAGCGAATACCGGCGCGCGCGAACTCCGCCGCGAGGTGCGCGTTCACGCGTTCCACGTCGGCCAGCGTGAAATAGCCGCGGCCCACGCCGGATTGATTCGAGACGATGAAAAGCTTGAACCCGCCCTCGGCCAGGCGCTTCAGCGCGGCGGGCGCGCCGGGAAGGATCGCGACGTCCTCAACGCGCGAAAGGTAATGGCGTTCCTCGTTAAGCACGCCATCACGGTCGAGAAATACAGCGCGGTTCATGATGCAATTGGATTGTGCGGGTGCGTGCGGACGAGGCCAACGAAATAAAAAGGAGCGGCCAAAGCCGCCCCGATTGGAGATTTGATGCCGGCGGACGACTACGGCCCAGGGGCGGAATTGGTCAGGCGGAAGAACAGTTCGGCGTTGGTCATCGGTACGGAGTAACCCGTGACCGCACCCGCCACGTTGGTGTAGGGGCCGGTGACCGCGGGTGCCGCCAGCAGCGTCCAGTTGATGTTGGTCCACGTCACGAGGGCATTGTTGCCGGACGCCTGGATGGCGAGGTATTGCGGTGGCGCAGTGGAGACCGTGTTGATGAGGAAGTTGTCCATGGTGATGGACGCGCTGCCACCGTCGAACACGAATTTCCAGTCGGTGAGGGCATTGGTGGGGCCGGTCGCGGGCAGGTTGTCAATCGCGCGGGTCGTTCCGGCCCAGACATCCGCGGTATCATCCGCGACGGTTTCCTGAGATCCATCCGGAGCCAGATATGTGATCGTTCCACCGGAATTGTTGATGACCCAGGTAATGTTCTGGGTGCCGCTGAACGTCACGCTGTTGGTGCCCGCGCCAATGTTGCGGAGCGTGAACTGACCGGCGGTAGTCGTGAGGTTCAACGCAAAGCGGGAATGGACCTTGGAATTGGCCTCGGCACCATTGGCGGTGCCGAAGTTGGTGCCCATCTGCCAGATGGCGGCGGTGGTTTGCGCCACGGAATTTCCCGAAACGGTCAGGTCGAACTTGCAGCTAAGCGCACTGGGCAGGCCGGGGAAATCGGTGGTCCGGGAGAAGGAGCCGGCGTTCCCCGTGCCGCGGGTGAAGCGCAAGTTGTTGTTGCTCGCAGTGACCGTGACCTGGGCCCCCGGACGTGCCGATGGCGTTCCATTGGCCGTTGTTCGGGCTGCCGGCGCTGATGTAGTCCGCCAGATTCGTCGAAGCTGAAAAATCCTGTTGAAAGAGCTGCGCCGGAACCGAGGCGGCGGTCATCAGGAACAAACCCACGCTTCCAACCCATGCTGCCGCGCATCCAAACTCGAAAGCAAACTTGGGGTGGCACTTGGTGACGAGATTCAGCGCGGATTCTTGGCGGGGGTTTTTCATAGTTTTACCTTCGGGGAATTGGTTACGACATTGAGCGCGGTTCTCGATGACAAACTTCGGCTTCGGAGAGAATATTCTCCCACAGTAAAGTAACTGTCCAACGACTTTTTTACGGATTTCGTCGGGTGCTGGGCGGTTACGGTTAGAGCGTATTAAATAAAGCTGTAGCCACATGAGGCGAACCAGTTGACGGCATCCTGGCGGGTGACGGCGCGGAGGGCGGCGGCAATCGCGGCGGTCAACGTCTCAACGGTGCGGGCTTCGGCACTGCGCAGCCATTGCTTCACCTTG
>SIBJ01000008.1 GCA_009695195.1 Pedosphaera sp. | reverse complement strand
ACCGCGCATGAGGAAACGGAGGCCGAAAAACTTTCCCTTGTTGATGCGCCCCCGGCAGGAAATCATTGCCGAAGCCACCCAGAAAAAATCAACGACACATGCCCTTAACTAAGCGCCATTCCCCTCACCCGTTTTTAATCACACCCACGTAAACCGGCATCCCAATCCACACGAGCTTCACCAGATAGCTGGCATTCCAGTTCGCGAGCCGGAAACAGCCGTGCGATTCCGTGCGGCCCACCTGCTCGGGGCCGGGTGTGCCGTGCAGGCCGTAACCCGGAAGATCGAGACTGATCCAGGCCGTCCCGACGGGATTGTTCGGGCCGGGCGGGAGGATCAATTTGCGATTCAACTCCCGCGCTTCGGACGATTCGGGAAAAACTTCCGGGTTGAAGGTGTAGTTCGGATTCTCGGCGATGGCCGTCACGTGAAGCTCTCCCGCGGGCCGTTTCTCGACGCGCGCCGCGATGCTGCACGGGAAATGCGCCAGCAGATTCGTGTTCGCATCGAACGCTTCAAGTTTTTTCTCGCCGAGACTGATGACGACAAAGGCCGCGCGTGCCGCCGGCTTCGGGTATTCGACGGCGGGAATCTGAATCGCCGTTCCCGCGATGACGTTTGTCCAGTCCACCGCCGGATTCAGCCGGCGGATAAAAGTCGGCGAGGCGTGGCCGCGTTCGGCGACGAGTTCGAGGATCGTTTCGTAATCGAGCGCGGTCTGCTGCGATTTGCCGAGCCACGTCTTGCTCACCGGCTGAAGCCGCGCGAGGTCGTCTGCCGAGACCACGTAATTGGTCAGCGGCGGCGAATCGAGCGCGAGGGCGTTGCGCGTGGCGGCGTCGAGTTCGAGCGTCTCGGTCAAACCCTGCATCCGTTGAAACGCGAGGATGGCCGCGCGCGTTTGCGAACCGTTCACGCCATCAATCGAGCCGGATGAAATCGCGAGCCGCGCCAACGCGACCTGCGCCTCGAACACATCGCGCGGCGGATGCGGAAAGCCGGTCACGTCCGGCGGGCGGACGGGCGCGAGGGGCGCGGGGGCTGGCGCGGGCCGGACGACGACGGGATTGGTTCGCGGCGGCGCAACGACCGGTGGCGTTGTTGGTTCACGACGCTGCTTCGCGTTCCACCAAATCCAAACACCGCTGCCAGCGAGGAGCACGAGCAGCAGCGCGAAGAATTTTCCTCCGCCACCGCCTTTGCGCGATGCCGGCAGCCGATATTTGGCGGACGGGCCCACGCGGCGATTGAGCCAGAAACCGCGCCGAGGGTCGAGCGCGGACGGCGCGCGGCGTTCACGCCGCTTCAACGTAAAAAATGGAATGGCCGCGCTTGATACAACCGCCGGTGCGATCTCACGTTGAAGCGGGCTGAAGCCCGCGCTCCATTTATCGTTTTCAACCGGCCGCCTTTGCCTTAACAATCCCGCCGTGCAAGCCCAGCGCGACCAACTCCTCGCCCCGCTGAAAAAAGTTTTCGGCTTCGATTCCTTCCGCCCGTTGCAGGAGGACATCATCCGCGACGCGCTCGCGGGCAAGGACGTCTTCGCCGTGTTGCCCACCGGCGGCGGCAAGTCGTTGTGCTTTCAACTCCCGGCACTCGTGCGGCCCGGCCTCACGGTCGTGGTTTCGCCGCTGATCGCGCTCATGAAGGACCAGGTGGACGCGCTGCAAGCGGCGGGCGTGGCGGCGACGTTTCTCAACTCCTCGCTCGCGGCGGGAGAATCGCGGCCCCGTTTGCGCGGACTGCACAACGGCGAGTACCGCCTGCTCTACGTCGCGCCGGAGCGGTTGATGTTGTCGGGTTTCATCGAGGATTTGCAGCGGTGGAATGTGAAGTTGTTCGCCATTGACGAGGCGCATTGCGTGAGCGAATGGGGCCACGATTTCCGCCCCGAGTACCGCCAGCTCTCGACCTTGCGCGAAAAATTTCCCGGCGCGCCCGTGATGGCGCTCACCGCCACTGCCACCGAGCGGGTGCGCGCGGACATCGTCAAACAACTGCACTTGCGCGATGCGCGTTGTTACGTCGCGAGTTTCAATCGCCCGAACCTCACCTATCGCGTCTCGGCGAAGACGGGTTCTTACGAACAGATTTTGAATTTCATCCGGGCGCGACCGCGTGAGGCGGGGATCATTTACGGCCAATCGCGCAAGACGGCAGAGCAACTGGCCAGCAAGCTCACGGCAGACGGCGTGAAATCCGCGCCGTATCACGCCGGGCTGACTCCGGCGGAGCGCACGAAGAATCAGGACGCGTTCCTGCGCGACGAAGTCCGCGTGATCTGCGCGACGATCGCGTTCGGCATGGGCATCAACAAACCGAACGTGCGCTTCGTGATCCATTACGATCTGCCGAAGAACATCGAGGGTTACTACCAGGAAACGGGGCGCGCGGGCCGCGACGGGTTGCCGGGCGAATGTCTGCTGCTGTTCAGCCCCGGCGACCGCGTGAAGCAGATGCGGTTCATTGACGAGAAGCCAGACCCGAAGGAACGCGAGATCGCCCGCGCGCAACTGGAGCAGATGCTGCATTACGCCGAGATCGCGACCTGTCGGCGGGAATCGTTGCTGGGATATTTTGGGGAGAGGTATGGAGCGCCGAGCACCGCCTCGGCTCGAAGCGAATCGCCATCGAAACAGGCCGAGACGGTGCTCGGCGCTCCGAACTGCGGCGGTTGCGACAACTGCCTCGCACCGCGGGCGACGTGGGACGGCACGCTGGCGGCGCAGAAATTTCTCTCGTGCGTCTATCGCATCCGCGAGAAGGGCGGTTTCGGTGTCGGCTTGAATCACGTCGTGGAAGTGTTGACCGGTGCGGACACGGAGAAGGTCCGCAAGTTCGGCCATCAATCACTTTCCACCTACAACATCGGCGGTGAGCACGGGCGCGCGGAGTGGGGCGCGATCGGGCGCGAACTGGTGCGGCTCGGGTTGCTGTTCCAGAACGCGGAGAAGTTTCACGTCCTCGAACTCACGGACGCGGGGCGCGCCGCGCTCAAGTCGCGTTCGAAGATCACCCTCACCAAACCGGTCAGCGCGCCCGAGTCGGCGGCGGACAAGCATCGCGTCGGCGAGATCGCGTGTGACGAGGCGCTGTTCGAGAAGTTACGCGCGCTCCGAAAACAGCTCGCGGACGAACGCAGCGTGCCGTCGTACATCATCTTCTCCGACGTGGCGTTGCGGCAGATGGCGCGGTTTTATCCGGCGAACGACGCGGAGTTCTCGCGCATCAGCGGCGTGGGTGAGAAAAAACTGCGCGAGTTCGGCGCGATGTTTCTGCGCGAGATCGGTTCGCATTTGGAAACGAACGCGCGCCAGATTTTTGCCGATGATTCCTTCGCCGAGCCGGTCGCGCCGATGCGCTCGAAGCTCACGGACACCGTGCGCGAGACGCTGCATTTTTTCAGGCAGGGAAAAACCGTGACCGAGATCGCGCGCATACGCGGCGTGAAAGACGGGACGATTTACACCCATCTCGCCGAGGCCATGGCCGCTGGCGAGGCGGTGGACGTGAACGCGCTGGTTTCGACCGAGGGGCAAAAGGAAATCGCCGCCGCTTTCGCGCGACATGGCTTCGGCAATCTGGTTGGAGTGGTCGAAGCCTTGCGCGGGCGCTACGACTACGGCCTATGCCGCATCGTCCGTGCGGCGGTGCAGGCGAGATAGGGAACGGACTTGGTCGCGAGCACACACCGCTTTGAGAATTTGGGAACATCCAACATCCAACATCCAACACCGAACATCGAAGGAGAGAAAGCGGTGTCAGCCCCGTTCCCCGCCAGCCACCGCACTCCACGACGCTTCGCGTTCATGAGCGCGTCATTCGACTTTCAAACGCGGCTTCGTTAATCTCGCGCCGATGAGTTCGCGACGAGTGATTGTGATCGGGTGCGGGGCGGCGGGATTTTTTGCCGCCATCACTTGCGCCGAGGCATCGGCAGGCACGGAAGTGATCATTCTCGAACGGGGCGTGCGGTTTCTCGACAAGGTCCGCATCTCCGGCGGCGGGCGCTGCAACGTGACGCACGCGTGCTTCGAGACTCGTGAATTCGCGACGCGCTATCCGCGCGGCGAACAGGAACTGCTCGCGCCGTTGCAAAAGTTTTCCGCGAGCGACACGGTGGCGTGGTTTGCCGCGCGCGGCGTGAAACTCAAGACCGAGAGCGATGGCCGGATGTTTCCCGTGACCGACTTATCGCAGACGATCGTGGATTGTTTGATGAACGCGGCGCGCGCGGCGGGCGTGAAGTTGCGGCTCAATGCGGGGGTGGAGTGCGTGCGAAAAAGAGCAGGCGGAGGTTTTGAGGTGTGGCCGGCGGGTGGGACGAACCCTCACCCCGGCCCTCTCCATTTCGGAAAGGGAGAGGGAGAATCGTCCGCCGGCGAAATGCTTTGCTGCGACTGGTTGTTGCTCGCCACCGGCGGATGTCGCGCGGCGATTGGCGGGCAACTGGCGGTGTCGCTCGGGCACACACTCGAACCGCCGGTGCCGTCGCTCTTCACGTTTCACGTTTCGACGCCTTGGTTGCGCGAGCTGGCGGGGATTTCGGTGGCGGAGGTGGAGGCGGGCGTGGGGCAAACACCCAAGGACCCAAATACCCAAATACCCAAACGTCCGGCATTGCGCGGGCGCGGGCCGCTGCTCATCACGCATTGGGGCGTGAGCGGGCCGGTGATTCTGCGGTTGTCGGCGTGGGGTGCGCGTGAGTTGCATGAAGTGAGCTACGATTTTCCTCTGCTCGTGAACTGGCTGCCGCACTTGAGCGCGGAAAAAATCTCCGGCGAACTCGACGCGCGCCGTCGCGCGCAACCCGCAAAGCTGATCGTGAACGTGCCGTTGTCACCCCTGCCCGCGCGGTTGTGGGAGCAACTCGTGGGCGCGGCGGGCATCGCGCGGGAGACGCGGTGGTCGGACCTTTCACGCGCGCAGCAGCATCAACTGACGCAACAACTCACGCGCACGGAATTGCCGGTGACGGGCAAGAGTTTGAACAAGGACGAGTTCGTGACGTGCGGCGGAGTGCGCTTGCGCGAGGTGAATTTCAAAACGATGGAGAGTCGCGTCTGCCCGGGTCTTTTTCTCGCCGGCGAGTTGCTGGACGTGGACGGGATCACAGGCGGATTCAATTTCCAAGCGGCGTGGACGACCGGCTGGCTCGCGGGTCAGGCGCTGGCGGAGGAGGAGTGACGGGGTTGGACATCGGGCACCGCGGGGCCGTGGGGCTGGGGGAATTTTATTTGCGAGCGCACCAACAGCGTGCCGAGCAGGAGATCGGCGAGCGGCAGAACGACGTTGAAATTCCGATGCATGTAGCGGTGATGCAGCAGATGATGGCCGTTGAGGCGGTAAAAAAACCAGGACTTCTCCACGCGCCGGGCCTTGGGCAGGTGCATGCACCAGTGCATGTATTCGTAAGCGCCGTAATACGCGCCGAAGGCCAAGCCGGCGCCAAGGGTAAGCTGCCAGTGACCCAGCCACCACGCAATTCCTTCGACCGGCACCATCGCCACCGCGATGAGCAACGGTCCGTTCCACCACGCCATCGGGATGGTTTCCTTGTCGGCGTCGTTGATGAGGTGGTAGGTGTGGTCGGACTTGAACGTGCCGTGATGCACGATGGCGTGCGCGCGGAAGGAGTAATCAAATTTCCACACCGGCCGGTGCATCACGAACCGGTGCAGCGCCCACTCGAAGAACGAAGCGAAAATGATTCCCGGGCCAAAGCCGGCGGCGAGCCAGAAGAAAAATTGTTCCATGTGATCAAAGACATCGTCAACCGGACGATTTCAGTTCCCAGCTTGGTAGAACCGCGCAGCGACGGCAATTCTTTTTCGGGAAATGCGCCACACGCCGCTTGACCTTTCGCCGCAAATCCGCATCCTACGCACCCGGCAATTCGCCACGTCGCATTCGCAGTCCCGCTTTGCGGAACTCGTTTCCCGGTCGCATCCGATTGATGCGCCTGTTATTTTAGCGATGTGAGTGAGCCGGTCATTTACGATATGCAGCACATCCGAAACATCGCGATCATCGCGCACGTTGATCATGGCAAGACCACGCTCGTGGATTGCCTCTTGAAACAATCCGGCACCTTCCGCGCCAACCAGCACGAATCCTCCGAGGTCCGGCTGATGGACTCGATGGACCTCGAAAAGGAAAAGGGCATCACCATCCGCGCGAAGAACGCCGCGTTCAAATACAAGAATTACCACATCAACATCGTGGACACTCCCGGCCACGCCGATTTCGGCGGCGAGGTCGAGCGCATCATGAACATGATTGACGGCGTGCTGCTCGTCGTGGACGCGGCGGATGGTCCGCAGGCGCAAACGCGCTTCGTCCTGCGCAAAGCGCTCGAAGCCGGCGCCAAGCCCATCGTCGTCATCAACAAGATTGATCGCGAGAATGCCAACCCGAAAAAAGTTCTCGACGAAGTTTTTGAATTGTTCGTCTCGCTCAACGCCACTGACGAGCAACTGGATTTCCCGTTCATCTACGCTTCGGCCAAGGAAGGTTACGCCAAAGTCGAACTCGAACACGTGGCCGGCACCATGGAGCCGCTCTTCGACGCCATCGTGAAGCACATCCCGCCGCCGCGCGCCCATGCCGGTGAAGGTTTTCAGGTGCTTGTCGCCAACCTGGATTACAGCGATTACCTCGGTCGTATCGCGTTCGGCAAGATTTACGAAGGTAAGGTCAAGCTCGGTGACGCCGCCATCTGCCGCCACGGCAACGGCAAGCTTTCCAAAAATAAAATCACCGCCATCTACCATTTCGAAGGCATGAAGCGCATCGAAGTCCAGGAAGCGCACGCCGGCGACATCGTCGGCCTGACCGGCTTCGAGGATGTTTTCATCGGCGAAACCATTTGCGATTCCGAACTGCGCGCGGCGTTGCCGTACATCCCGATTGATCCGCCGACGATCCAGATGGAATTCGCTGTGAACGACGGCCCGCTCGCCGGCATGGATGGCAAGCTCGTCACCGCTCGCCACATCTGGGATCGGCTCGTGAAGGAAATCCGCACCAACGTCGCGCTCCGCATCGCGCAGACGCCCGACCCGAAAATTTTTGCCGTCAGCGGGCGCGGCGAAATGCAGATCGCCATCCTCGTCGAGCAAATGCGCCGCGAAGGCCACGAAGTATTGGTCTCGCGCCCGGAAGTGTTGTGGAAAAAGGACGCCAACGGGAACGCGTTGGAACCGATTGAAAAACTGTTCGTCGAAATTCCCAGCGAAAACCTCGGCATCATCATGGAAAATCTTTCCAACCGCAAAGCCCAGATCACGAACATGAATCACGTCGGCAACATCGTCTCCGTCGAGGCACTCGTGCCGATGCGTGGTCTCATTGGCTTTGAAACCGACCTGGTCAACTCGACCAAGGGCATGGGTGTGATGAGCCATCTCTTCCACGAATACGGCCCGGACTGCGGTGAGATTGCGGCGCGCAAAAATGGTTCACTTGTCAGCATGGCGGCAGGCGACGCGATGTCCTACGCGTTGAACATGGTGCAGGAGCGTGGACGGTTGATGATCGAACCGGGCGACCAGGTTTACATCGGCATGATCGTGGGCGAAAACGCCCGCGAGAATGACATCCCCGTCAACCCGGTGAAGGAAAAGCGTCTCACCAACATGCGCTCGCAGGGCGACGGCAAGGGCATCCAGTTGAATGCGCCGTTGAAGCTCAGCCTCGAACGCGCGCTGGAATACATTGACGTGGACGAATACGTGGAAGCGACGCCGAAGAATCTCCGGCTGCGCAAGAAAGTCCTCGACGAGAACGCGCGCAAGCGTTCGGAGAAGAGCCGCTCGATCAAGTTTCTGGAGGAGTAGAGCGGCGGTCGCCGAAAGCAGGCGCGTCACGTCGCAGTTGAAATGCGGGCGCGTTGTGGTTAACCATTGGGTCGAACCCAAATCACTCGCATGAAAATAATCCCCCAACTCCGCCGGAAAGTTTCGCTCGTTCAATTCGCCGCGCTCGCACTCGTTGCACTGCCCCTTGGCGCCGCCGACTTCCCGCAATGGCGCGGGCCGCAGCGCACGGGCGTCTCGGCGGAGACGGGTTTGCTTCAGGCATGGCCCAAGGACGGGCCGAAACTTCTGTGGCAGGTGAAGGACATCGGCACGGGCTACTCGACGCCGTCCGTCGTCGGCGACCGGATTTATCTGGCGGGCAACGAGGGATTGGAAAATGAATTCGCCCTCGCGCTCTCGGCGAAAGACGGTCGCCGCGTCTGGTCCACGAAGCTCGGCAAGGTCGGCAATCCGAAGCAGGAGCCGAATTATCCCGCCGCGCGCTCGACGCCGACGGTGGACCGCAAATTTCTTTACGCGCTCGGCTCTGATGGCGATCTCGTCTGTCTCGACACCGCCAAGGGCACGGAAGTCTGGCGCAAGAATCTCCGCACCGACTTCGGCGGCAGGCATGGCGAGTGGGCTTACGCCGAATCGCCGCTCGTGGACGGCGACGCGCTCATCTGCACGCCCGGCGGCACGAACGCCACGCTCGTGGCCTTGAACAAAAAGACCGGCGACGTGATCTGGAAATGCGCGTTGCCCGAGGGCGACGATGCCAGCTACTCCTCCGTGAACCCCGCCGAGGTTTCCGGCGTGAAGCAGTACGTCCAGTTCTTGTCGAAGGGTCTCGTGGGTGTGGAGGCAAAAACCGGCAGGTTGCTCTGGCGTTTCGAGAAAACCGCGAAGGGCAGCCCCGCGGTCATCCTCATGCCGCTCGTGAGCGACGGGATGATTTACAGCGGCGCGTATCGCGCGACGTGCGCGCTCGTCAAACCGGCGAAGAAAGACGGCGCGTTCACCGTCGAGGAAATTTATTCCGCGAAGAATCTTCCCGTCGGTCTCGGTGGTGTGGTGAAGGTCGGAGATTTCTTTTACGGCTCATCGAGCGTGTCCGCGTTGTGCGTCGAGTTCAAGACCGGCACGATCAAATGGGAGGAGCGTTCGCTCGGCCCGTGTTCGTGGCTCGCGGCCGACCAACGACTCTACGTCCATGCCGAAAGCGGCGACGTGGCGTTGCTCGAGCCTTCCCCCGACGCCTATCGCGAGCGGGGCCGCTTCACCCCGGCGAACCGCCCGTCCGAGCGCGGGCAATCCAAGGCGTGGGCTTATCCAGTGGTGGCGAACGGCCGGCTTTACATCCGCGAATTGAATTCGCTTTGGTGCTACGACATCGCGGCGGCGAAATAATTCATGCCGGGCATCGGCGCGGCGAACGGTCGGGTTGGTCCGACCCCGCGACCGCCGTCACGTCACTTTCTTCCCGCGTTTTCTGGGTTTGCGTTGGAAGACTTTCTCGACGCGGGCGATGTATTCCTTCACCGGCACGCGCGCGATGACCTGGCCGATGACGTCGAGCGGGAGATCGTCGAGTTTCTTGAAACGCAGGCAGGACTTTCCCATGTCGAGTCGCTTGCCGGCGTCTTTGAACGCCTGCTTCAACCACTTGGCGGTCGGCGGGTCGCAGTAAATGCACATCATGTAAAGCGCCATGTGATTCTTCTGCGAGCCGAGGCACGCGAAACCAAGCGGCAGCTTCGGGTCGGGAGGATAACCCGCCGGATAAATTCGGAGCGGCACGACGTAACCAATCATGCCGTATTGCATGATCTCCTCATAGCCCGCGGGCAGGTTGGCGAGGATCACTTTGCGCACGGCGCTGATCGCGATGCGGCGATCCTCCGGCAACGAGCGGAGATATTCCGCGACGGTTTTCGCGTTGCTGGTCATTTGAGATGAATCTGCGGCAGGGCTTTTTCGTTGGAAGGTATCAACGACGATGACCGAACCCGCTGTGAAAACCGCCGCGGAATCCGCCGCCGAAATTCACGCCCACGGAAAATCGCGGGGCGATGTAGCAACTGCTGTAGTTGTAGCGAGGGTAGGAATAGCCGGAGTTGTAGTAGCCGCCGTAGCTGTAGCTGACGGGATAGCTATAATAATCGTTCCGCGGATAACCGATGACCGTCACGGTGGACACCGGCGCGACATACGACGGAGCCGCGGAATAGACGATCACCGGCTGGGAAGTCGCGGCGGGTGCGGGCGCGGCGGGCGCCGCCGGTTGAGTTCTTTGATACGACTCCGCCGCCAACTGACGGACTTCCGCACCGTGCTGCATCAACGTCGTCGTGACCTGCGCGGAAACTCCCGCCTCGCGAAGCTGGATCACGTCCTGTGCGGTCGGAGTGTAAGCCGTGCCCGAATTCCGCACGAAGGCCAGGATGACCGATTCGTCCACGCCGGCCTTCGCGAGCTTCACCACGTCATCGAGGCCGGTGGACAGCGCCGGCGACCTGGCTGTGGGAGCGCTGTTCGCTGGTGCGGCGGCTTTGCCCGCGGTGGCGGGCGCGGCGGAATTGTCGCTGGAAGTTTGCGCGGGATTCTCCGCCGCTGTCGCCGTGAAGGCCAGCGCGCCGCAGAGCGCAAAGGCAAAAATAATTTTCGTTTTCATAAGCTAGTTTCGTTGGGCATTCCGCTGGTCTGGCCAGGGAGTCTTCGGCCAGCGTTCGCAATCTATAACTGCTGGACGAGTTTCTCAAACGAGTAATTCACCGAACTATGGAACGCCGCGCGCCCTTCCAAGTTGCGCCCGACCGGCGCTGCTGACGCCGGGTCACTTCCCGCCCGTCGCCCGTGCCAGGGATTTGCCGCCGCCCACGCTGACCAGATGCCGGCTGGTGTGAATGAACATCCGCCCGCCAGCAACCGCCGGTGTGCTTTGCGTCGTTTCGTTCAATGCGTTGCGCGCGAGCAATTCAAATTTCTCGCCCGCTGCCACCACGACGACTTCGCCGCCCGTCGAGATGCCAAAGAGCCGGCCGGCCACGCAGACGGGCGAACTGAAATAATTTCCGCCGACGCGCTCCGACCATTGCACTTCACCGGTCGCGGCGCGCACGCGGCTGACGATGCCGCCATCGCTCCAGAGATAAAGCCATTCGCCAACGCAAACGCTCGTGGGCACGTACGGCGCGGACTTGCGGACTTCGTAGGCGCGCGCGGGCTTCGCGCCGCTGGCGTCGCCGGGGCGCACGGCCACAATATAATTCCCGCCGCCACCGCTGCCGCACGAGCCGAGGACCAGCTCGCCAGCGATGACCGGTGAACTGACGCAGCGTTGGTCGAAGGCCGCGGCGAATTCCCAAACAACCTTGCCCGATTCCGGCGCGACGGCGGAGATGCCGTGCGCGCTGCTGTTGAAGATGAGCGTGGACTTGGCCCCATTCGGCTGAAAGACGCACGGAGTCGAGTAGGCGGCGTCCCCGGAGCGACGCGGGGTTTTCCAACGGACTTCGCCGGTGCGCGCATCCACCGCAATGAGGAAACTGTCGCCGTCCTGTTCGTTCGCCAGCACGACTAGGCCGTCGCAGACCATCGGCGAAGTGCCGCTGCCATGTCGCGCGGCGAACGGGCCGAGGTCGCGCTCCCAGATCATTTTGCCGGCGTGATCCAGCGCCAGCAGCGTGTTGTGCGACGGGTCCGTGCGACAAACATAAACGCGCTCCGCGTCCACCGTCGGCGTCGAGGAAGCGAACGTGTTGCGATTGTTTTTTTGGAAAGTCGTGAGCGGAAATTCCTTCTGCCAGAGTTTGCTCCCATCGGTGGCGTTGAAACACAGGACGAAGAACTTCCCGCTTTTTTCATCGCACGAGGTGACAAAAACTTTCTCACCCCACAACACCGGCGACGAGTGGCCCGCGCCCGGCAAGGCGATTCTCCAGTTGAAATCTTTTTCGCTCCACGTCGCCGGAATGGTCTTGGCCTCGCTGAGACCGCTGCCGTTCGGTCCGCGGAAACGCGTCCATTCCTGCGCGCGACCGGACGCGATGAGAAAAAACATTGTGATCAGAGCCGGGAGAAAACGAAATGAGTTCATGTGTCGCTGGAAACTACCAAAGTCACCGCGGTCTGCGCATCAACAAATGCGCCCTCCTCCGTTACTTTTTCCGCAACCGTTCCATGAAACCTGGCTCGCTCCCGGCGAGATCTGCGCGGCGTTGTTGGGCGAGCAGCGCGCCGTAAACGCGCGCGTCCCGGACGAGCATCGCCACGCGCTTCTTCAAGCTGTCACTCACGATCTGACCGTTGGCGACATCGGCTTTTTCCGCAAACGACACGCCATACGGCAGCGACCAGGCGTAACATTGCCGCGCGACGGTGCGCAGTTGGTCAATCACTGTCAAACCCTTCTCATGCGAAGCGACGACCGGGCAAAAAAGTTTCCCGGCGAACTCGTGCCAGAAGTGATCGAGGAAATTCTTCATCGCGCTGCCGATGCTGCCGTGGTAATCAGGCGTGCCGAGAATGAAAACGTCCGCCCGCTCGACGCGCGATTTCAGCGCGGCGAAGTGCGGCTGGTCTTCGGCGGTGTCGGGGTCGTAGAGCGGCAGCGGTTCGTGATCGAGATCGAGCACGTCCACGGCACAGCCGCCGGCGCGGAGTTGTTCGGCGAGGTGGTTGACGACCACGCGCGTGACGGACGTTTCGTTCAAGCTGCCGACGACGGCGAGCACGTTGAGTTTCATGTCAGGCATGGCGGGAGTTTAACAACCGGTTGCGCACAAGTCGAATTGACGTTTTGCGCCGGGCAAGGCAATAAGACTGAGTCCAATGAGAATCCGTGAATCGAATTTGCGAATGAGCCGGGCGCTCGCGCTTTTACTTTTGGTGGTGGCCATGCTGGGAGGCTTTTTCCGTGCAAGCGCGGCGGACGTGACCTTCCCGACGCTCAAGACCAAACACGGCTCGTTCACGAACGTGGTCGTCATGTCCAAGACCGGCTCGGACATTTACATCCGGCACGAGCGCGGCTTCGGCAACGTCAAGCTCGACGACATCCAGGACGACGCGGCGCTGGTCGCGTTGGGACTGAAGGCGCCACCGGTGAAAGTGGAAGTCCTCAAACCGACCACCGGTGAGACCACGACCGCGGTGACCAATGCACCGACGGCGGCGGAATCATCGGCCACGCGCTACCAGCATCAGGCCCGGGAAAAGTGGGAGTGGCTGAAGCAGCACCGGCCAGCCCTCGAACTCACGAATGGATTGCTAGCCCTCGGAGTGTTTGTGGCGATTCACTTGTTCTTCAGTTTCTGTCTGAAATTGATTTGCGTAAAGGCGGGATACCAGCCGGGGTTGCTCATCTGGCTGCCGGGGCTGCAAATCATTCCAGCGCTGCGTGCCGCAAGCATGTCTTTGTTGTGGCTGCTGCCAGCCATGATCCTCGTGTTGGCCTTGCTGGGTTTGCCACTGCTTGCCCGCTACGGCAGCCCGGCGCTGGCGGGTCTCGAGTTCCTGGTGATTCTCGTTGCGACCGTACTCACGGTGGTCCTGGGTTGGGTTTCCCAAATCATCTGGTGTTTCAAGATCACGGCGGCGCGCGGCAAAAGCATCTTGGTGGCGATTGCGTTGTTGCTCCCCGTGGTGAGCCTCTTCGCCTTCTTGTATCTGGCGTTCTCGAACGGAGACGAGTGACGGAGGGTCCGCGCGGCCAGTTGCGGCCGCAAGTGGATGACAAAACTGTAATCCCCGATTCATGCGGCGTTCACGGGCGCATGGTTTCATTCTTGCCACCGGCAACCACCGGAATGTAAACCAATGATCAACCGGAAAACTGAATTCCAAAAATCCACCGATGAAAGGCACCCGATGAACAACGCAATTTTGAAACTGACGAAACTGGCCACCGTGATGGCACTCGGCGGCGCGCTCACCCTCACCGCGCGCGCCGGGCACCCGATGAAATGGGCGGACCTGCCGGAGGCCGTCCGCGCCACCGTGCTCGCCAATGGCGGCGTCGCCGGGCAAACGGTGGACCGCGAGAACGGGAAGATCAAAGGCCTGACTGTTTATGAAGCCGGTGTGAAGGACAAGGACGGCAGCATCGCCGACCTCGTCATCACGGAGGACGGCAAGCTCGTCGAGACCAAGCACGACGATGCCGCCGACCTCGCGGCGGAACAGGCGAAAGCCGGAGGCGGAAAGAAAGTTTCCGCCGCGATGAAGTTCAGCCATCCGCGCGACATCACGAATCCGTTGCTGCCGCTGGCATATTTGAAGCAGGACATTCTCGAAGGCAAGGAAGGCGGCCAGACCATCCGCATCGAGCGCACCATCCTGCTGAACAAGCACAAGAAATTCACGATCGCCGGCCAAACGATTGATTCGCTCGTGATGGAAGACCGCGAGATCAAGAACGGCGCGTTAGAGGAAGTGACGCTGGACTATTTCGCGCAGGACGACGAGGGCACAGTCTATTATCTCGGCGAAGATGTGGACGAATACGACGGTGGCAAAGTGAAAGGCCATTCGGGCGCGTGGTTGTTTGGCAAGGACACGCAACATCCCGGCGTCATCATCCCGGCGCATCCGAAAGTGGGCGACAAATTCAAGTCCGAGGACGTGAACAAGGAAATCCATGAGGACGACGAAGTAGTGGCCGTGAACGAAACCGTTTCCGTTCCGGCGGGGACGTATGAGAATTGCGTGAAGGTGAAGGAAGTGCTCGCCGATGGCGAAATAGAATTCAAATACTACGCGCCCGGCGTGGGCGTGGTGCGGGAAGTTCCCGCGGGCGGCGACGTGGTGCTCAAGTCACACACAACCCGCTAAGCGGAAGGCGCGGTGCCGTCATGAAAACAAAAACGCTTTTAGTTTTAGGATTGGCCATCGCCATCGGGTTGGCGATCAGCAGCCGGCTGCTGGTCAAGCAGTCCGCGGAAACCGCGCCGACCAGCGCGAAGTCCGCCGCGGCACCAGCGCCGGCCCTCCCCGCCGCGGCACCGATCGTGACGACAAAGCCGCGACCGGTTGAACCCGAGGTCAGCGATTCAGCGAACACTCCGACCGCGCCGTTGCCGGAGGCGAAAGACCAACCGGCAATCGCCGCTCAATCCAAGCCGGCGAAAAAACCAAAGGAGCCGTTGCACGACCCGGACGCGCGCGTTGCCATGGGTCTGGTCGGGTTTGATGCCGCCGCCGAAGCGTACTGGCTCGAAGCGATTTATGATACGAGCCTGCCGGAACCAGAACGTGAGGACCTCATTGAAGATCTGAACGAGGACGGTCTGTCCGACCCGAAGCACCCCGGGCCGCAGGACTTGCCAGTGATCTTGTATCGTCTCCAGCGCATCGAGGAGATCGCGGTCACCGCCGACGATTTCATGCTGGAACACTTGCGCGAAGCCTACAAGGACCTCGCGAACCTGGCGCAAATCACCCAGGGCGGCGGCGAACCGGTTCGGTAATGGCGGAAATGCCCGGCAAATACACCAAGCAATAAAATGAAACAAACCATCACGATTCTACTGGCGGTGATGGTGGGCTTCTTGGCTGCGGTGATCTGGTTCGATCACCGACCCGCAGCGCCATCGCCCACCGCGTCCCCGGACAGCCTGACCGGTTCCGGTTCACCTGCCCCGCGCATGGCGGGCGCGCCTGACAGAGTTCCCGGCCGCCGGCTGGCGTCGCCGGAACCTGCGCAACCGGATTGGCCAGCCATCGCCCCCGCGCCAGCGGCGCGGACGCCGCAGGATTTGCTCAATGAACTCGCCGCCATTCAGATCACGCCCGGCCCCGGCCAGGCCCGCGCCCAGTACCGGATTCTTGCGCTGCTCGATCAGTTGGCGCAAAGCGGTGCCGCGGCGCTGCCGGCGCTGCGGCAATTTCTCGCCGGCGATCGCGACGTGGCCTACAACAGCACAAGCGGCGGCGGGCGCAAAGGAAACGGTAACCCGCTCCTCCCGCCGTCACTGCGGATGGGATTGTTTGATGTCGTCCGCCAGATCGGCGGCACGGAGGCCGAGGCCATCCTTTCCGAAACCCTTGCCGCCACGGGCCGAAGCGCGGAACTTGCCTATCTCGGCCAGCTCCTCGAAGAATTATCGCCCGGCAAATATCGCGAAGCCACGCTCACCGCCGCGCGCAACCTCCTCGCCAGCGGCAAAATCACCGCCGCCGCCGAGCGCAACCAGCTTTACGATGTGCTGGTCGCGGCCAAGGACACGTCACTCGTTAACACCGCCCTGGCAGGGTTGATCCAGACCGACGGCAAAGTGGACGCCACCGCCCTGCGCTATCTTCAGCAATCGCTCGGCGAGAAAAGCGTCGCCTTCGCCGCGCAAACCCTCGCGGACCCCCGCGTGGCGGACGCGGACAGCCGGGAAGCGCTCGCCCGCGGGGTGCTCACTTATGTAGGTGCCAGCGCGAACGAGCAGGTCGCGCAGGTGTATCACAACTCCATCCTGGACCCGACCCTCACGCCGGCCCAGCGCAAAGAACTCGTTTTGGATCTGGACCAGGACGGCTTGCTCAACGACAAAAATCTCACTCCCACGGATATCCCCATCGTCGCCAGGCGTTACACGCTGACGCAGTCCTATCTGCAACAGGATTACGTCAAGAACGACAAAACCCTGAACGCCGCCTTTCTCGAAGCCAACAAGGACCTCGCGAAATTGTTGCAACGCGCCGGCGTCAATCCGCCCGCCGCCGGGCCCGGTAATTGACGAAAGAAAACCCGACGTCAGGCCCGGGATCGCTTTCGTCGTTGGGATTTCGCTCGGCACCGATTAAACTTCTCCTCATGCGCGTGCTCGTCGTCGAAGATGAAAAAAAAACCGCCTCGTTCATCCGCAAGGCGCTCCAGGCCGAAAACTTTGCCGTGGACGTGACGCACAACGGCGACGACGCGCTGGCCCTCGCTTCCACGACGCCGTTCGACGGCATCGTGCTCGACATCATGCTGCCCGGTCGCGACGGCCTCGGCGTGTTGAAACAACTCCGCGCCCGCAAGAACACCACGCCCGTCCTGCTCCTCTCCGCCCGGGGCGAGGTCAACGAGCGCGTTGAAGGCTTGAACGCCGGCGCGGATGATTATCTTCCGAAACCATTCGCGCTCGCCGAACTCGTCGCCCGCGTGCGCGCGCTGACGCGGCGCAGCGGCGAAAGCAAATCCACCGTGCTGCGTGTGGCCGACCTCACGCTGGACACGATTTCACACCGGGCGCAGCGCGGCGGCAAGGAGATCGAGTTGACCGCGCGCGAGTACCGGCTGCTGGAGTTTCTCATGCGCTCGGCGGGCCGGCTGTGCGGGCGGATGATGATTCTGGAAAAAGTCTGGGATTACCATTTCGATCCGGGCACGAATCTCGTGGACGTTTACGTCCGCCGCCTGCGGGAAAAAATTGACGCGGACTTCGAGCCGAAGCTGCTGCACACCGTGCGCGGCTCGGGCTATGTGATGAAGGAAACGCCATGATGCGCTGCCGAACAGAACGAACGCAGAGGCCGCAGAGGCCCGCCGAGAGACAGAATCCGTTTCACCATGCGGCGGGTGCACCAATTCAAAACTTTTCTCTGCGTTTCTCTGCGGCCTCTGCGTCTCTGCGTTCATCCGGCTTCGACCCATGACCATCCGCACGCGCCT
This sequence comes from Pedosphaera sp., assembly GCA_009695195.1. Classification (GTDB taxonomy): domain Bacteria; phylum Verrucomicrobiota; class Verrucomicrobiia; order Limisphaerales; family JADLHS01; genus CAIKLQ01. Next base: position 54,336 of record SIBJ01000008.1, on the reverse strand, counting down.
CAGCCTTTGGTATGCGACGATCATGTTCATCTCGCTGCTGGTGATGGGCGTGCTGACCTATGAGCAGTTCGCGCCTGAACCCGACCGCCCGGCGAAAAAGCAGGCGGCCGACAAGGAGGATTTTCAGGAAGCCCTCGCCAACATCCTCTGGTGCGGCATCCCCGCGGCGCTGCTGGCCCTCGCCGGCGGCTGGTTCCTCATGCGCCGCGCCTTGACGCCCGTCGCCGCCCTCACCGCCGCCGCCGGGCAGGTCAACGAAAGCAATCTCCGCCGCCAGTTGCCGCGCTCCGGCAACGGCGACGAGCTGGACCGCCTCACGGAAGTTTTCAACGCCATGACGGCGCGGCTCGACGGTTCGTTCCAGCGCGTTCGCGAATTCACGCTGCACGCCTCGCACGAATTGAAAACGCCGCTAACCATCATGCACGGCGAACTGGAAACCGAATTACGCGACGAAAAACTTGCCGCCGCCCAACGCGAACAGCGCGTGAGCCAGCTCGATGAAGTCCAGCGCCTCTCGAAGATCGTGGACGGCCTCACGCTCCTCACGAAAGCCGACGCCGGCCAGGTTCAACTCGTCGCCGAGCCGGTCCGCCTCGACGAAGTGGTGCGCGAGACGTTCGCCGACGCGCAAATCCTCGCGGAGCCGCGCGGCGTGAAGGTGGAGTTGACCGCGTGCGAGGAATTGACGGTTCGCGGCGACCGCCATCGCCTGCGGCAATTGCTGCTCAACCTCGCGGACAACGCGATCAAATACAACGCGCCGCGCGGCGACGTCAAGCTGGCGCTCCGCCACGCCGGCGACGCCGCCGAATTCACCATCGCGAACACCGGCGCCGGAATTCCCCCGGAATTGTTGCCCAAAGTTTTTGACCGCTTCTTTCGTGGCGACGCTTCGCACAACGCCGAAGTGGATGGCTGCGGCCTCGGCTTGAGCATCGCGCAGTGGATCGTTTCCGCGCATGGCGGCTCAATCCGGATCGCGTCCGCGCCGGCAATCTCCACAATCGTCACCGTTCGCCTGCCGCTCGAAGCCGCGGGCAAAACTCCATGAGACGTTGGGGCATCATCATCGGAATCGTCGCGCTCACCGGCTGCGTTCACTATCGGCCACAGCCGCTCGACGCGGAAAAGCGGGCCGAAGATTTCAACCACCGTTCGCTCGCGGACGAAGGGTTGCGGGCTTTTATCCAAACCAACCTCTCAGCGGCGCTGCCCGACTGGCCACGCGCCGCGTGGAATCTGGAAACCTGCACGCTCGCGGCGTTTTATTTTCATCCCGACCTCGACGTCGCGCGCGCACGTCGCTGGCGCTCGCCATCACGCTGACGCCGTCGCTGGCCGCGTGGCTCATGCGCGCGCGCCCCGGCCAGACTGGAAAGGAAGCGACGCCGGACGAAGGCGGTTTTCTGTTGCGGCGCGTGGTGCGGTTTTATGAAGTGGCCGTGCGTCGCGCGTTGCGCTGGCGCTGGCTCACGCTCGGCGCGTGCGGCCTGGTGCTGGGTCTGGGCCTGCTGATTTACCAGCACTTGGAAAGCGAGTTTCTGCCGGCGATGGACGAGGGCGGCTTCGTCATTGATTACATCGCGCCGTGGGGCACGAGTCTCGCGGAAACCGACCGGCAATTGCTTCAGGCCGAGGAAATTCTTCGAGCGACGCCCGAAGTGGAAAGTTATTCGCGCCGCACCGGCGCGCGGCTCGCGCTGTCCATCGCCGAACCGAACACCGGTGATTTTCTCGTCAAGCTTCGCAATGACCGCCCGCGCAGCACCGAGGAGGTGATTTCCGAATTGCGCGCCAAGATCAACGCGGCCGTGCCCGGCTGTGAATGGGAATTCCCCGGCGTGCTCGGCGATCTGATCGGCGACCTCACCTGGTCGCCCAAGCCGATTGAAGTAAAACTTTTCTCGACGGACATCGAGTTTTTGAAACAGAAAGCGCCGGAACTGGAGGAACAATTGAAGCAGATCAAAGGCGTGGTGGACACGTTCGACGGACTGGTGATGACCGGGCCGAGCCTGAGCCTGCGCGTGCGTCATCTGGAAGCGCACCGCGTCGGGCTGAGCGCCGACGACATCGCCACCGCCGTCAATACCGCGCTGCTCGGCCAGACGGCGTCGAGCGTGCTCGAAGGCGACCGCGTCGTGAACATCCGCGTGCGCGTGGACCCCGCGCGTCTCGACCGCGTGGCGACCTTGCGCGACCTGCCCTTGCGCACGCCCACCGGCGCGCTGGTGAAACTCTCGCAAGTCGCCGACGTCGTCGAGACGCCCGGCCAGCTCGAACTGCGCCGCGAAGACCTGCGCCAGGACGTGGCCGTCACCGCACGACTGGAAGGCCGCGACCTCGGCAGCGCGATGAAAGAAATCCAGGCCCGGCTCGGCGCGGACCCGACGCTGCCGCCGGGCACGATTGAATTTGGCGGTCTGTTTCAGCAGCAACAGGAGTCGTTCCGCAACCTGCTGCTCGTGCTGCTCATGGCGATCTTCCTCGTGTTCACGACGCTGCTGATCGAGTTCCGCTCCTTCGCGGAGCCGGTGGCGATCGTGTTCGGCTCGGTGCTGGCGCTCTTCGGCACCGTGCTCGCGCTGTGGATCACCGGCACGTCGCCAAGAACGGCATCCTGATGCTCGATCAGGTGGATCACCTGCTGGCGGGCGGACTGGGATTGGAGGACGCGCTGGTGCGCTCCGGCCATCGGCGCTTGCGGCCCGTGCTGATGACGTCGCTCGCGGCAGGATTGGGCATGTTGCCGCTGGCCTACGGCATCGGCACCGGCGCGGACATGCTCAAGCCGCTGGCGATCGCGGTGATTGGCGCGCTCTGCATCTCGGTGTTGCTGTCACTGGTCGCCACGCCGACGCTGTACTACCTGTTGATGCGCGGCAAATCGCGGGCGGGTTGATTACCTCGAGGCGCCGAACCGCGTCGCGTTGCCGGCGCGAGCGTTGCGGTTCGGAAAGTCTGAACGGCAAATCGCGGAAACTTAAACGATCCAGCCCAGCGCGCGGGCGAGCCGGACGAGTCCATACGCTACGCCACCCGCCGCGGGAATCGTCAGCACCCACGCCCAGAGGATGCGCTCGACAACTTTAAGTTTGAGGTGATTCAAACCTTTCGCGCAACCCACGCCCATGATCGAGGTCGTGATGGCGTGCGTGGTGGAAACCGGCATGCCGAAGTGCGCGGCGGTCAACAACACCGTCGCGCCCGTGGCTTCCGCGGCGAAGCCGTGAACGGGATGGAGCTTCACCATTTTGTGGCCGAGCGTTTTGATGATGCGCCAGCCGCCCGCGGCGGTGCCGGCGCACATCGTGAGGGCGCAAAGAACTTTGATCCAGATGGCGATTACGAGTGGCTTCTCGGTGGTCGGCTCCGACAGTTTCAAAAAGTGCAACCAATCAGGAAGGTTGCTGAACGCGCCCGCGCTGGTCGCCGCCACGAGCGCGAGGGCGATGATGCCCATGGTTTTTTGCGCATCATTCGAGCCGTGGCTGAAGCCCATGTAAGCGGCACTGAACAACTGGAGTTTGCCGAAGACGCGATTCACGGTCACGGGCCGCCATTTGCGCAGCAGAAAATAAAGCAACCCCATGAAGAGGAGGCCGACGGTGAAGCCGACCACCGGCGACGTGACCATCGGCACGAGCACCTTCCAGAGAATTCCCTTGCCCTCCCACCAATGCGTCTTGCCCGGAATGCTCCAGATGATGACGCTCCACTTGTCGTGCGCGGCCGCGAGACACGCGCCGCACAATCCGCCCACCAGCGCGTGCGACGAACTCGACGGCAACCCGACCCACCACGTGAGGAGATTCCAGACAATCGCGCCGAGCAATGCGCACACGAGGATTTCCGAGGTCACAATCTTCGTGTCCACCAGTCCGGAGGCAACGGTCTTGGCGACCGCCGTCCCCCACATCGCGCCGAGCAGGTTGGTGAAGGCCGCCAGCACGATGGCTTGACGCGGCGAGAGGACTTTCGTCGAGACGACCGTGGCGATGGAATTCGCGGTGTCGTGAAAGCCGTTGATATACTCGAACACCAGCGCCACGAAGATGACGAACAGGATGAGGGTCATCGTGTTGGCTCAGGAATTCTTCAGGACGATTTGCATGACCACGTTGCCGACATCGCGGCAGCGGTCCACGACTTTCTCGATCAACTCGTAGATGTCGCGGATGACGATGGCGCGGAGCGCTTCGTATTTGCCGCTGTAAAGTTCGTGAAGCAAATCATTCATGTACTTGTCCGCCTCCCCCTCCACGTATTGCAGCTTGTCGTTCAATTCCTTGATCTTTTCCAGATCCTCCATCGCGTGGAGTTGTTTGATCATGGTGTGAACGGCGTCGGTGGCCTTCTCCATCATGTCGGCCTGCTTCGAGAAATCAATGCCCTCGACGTGCCGGCCCGCCATGACGAAGCGCTCGGCCAGCTTCTCCGCCGTCTTGGGAATCTTGTACAGCCCGCGCGCCAGCGACTCGATGTCCTCGCGTTCGAGGCCGGTGACAAACGTCTTCACCAGTTCCTCGCTGATCTGCTCGGAGATCTTTTTCTCCTTGCGGCGCGCGAGGACGAGGTCGTCGAATTTTTTTGTATCGCGCGGCACCTTCATGATCTCGATGACGAGCCGGACGCTTTGATGGGTTTCCGCCGCGGCGGCTTCGAGGAGTTCGTGGAACTTGTCGCCTTTGCCGAAGAGTTGTTGGAGTGAAAACATACGCGGACATTTTGCACGGCGCGCCGCCGTCCGCACGCAAAAGTTTGTTACAATCTCGTGACGCGGGCGCCGGCGCGGAACCGGCCGCCGACCGCCGGTTCAGAGCCGGCCGGCCGCCTTGGACAAGAGGTATTGCGCCGAGTTGAACTCCGCCACCGCCTTCAAATACTCCAGCCGCGCCCGGGTCAGGTCCTGCTCAGCCTGGATCGTTTCCAACACGACGCCCACCGCGTATTCCTTCCGCTGCTGCGCCAGTTGCAAACCTTCTTCGGCGGCGGCGAGCGCGCGTCTGGCCATGACGAGCTGGTCGCCCAGCGATTGCCAGCGCGTGAACGCCTCGATCACCTGTCGCGTCACCTCGTCGCGCAATTTGTCGAAACCCAGCTCCGCCATTTTCCAGCGCGACTCCGCCGCGCGCACGCGGCCAAAGTCAAACAATCCGCCCGGGCCAATGCGCCAGCTTGCGCCCAACACGAAATCCTGTTGTCCGCCAAACGTGTCGGAAATCCCCTGTCGTCCACCGCCCAGCCCGCCCCAGAATCCTTGCGCGCCGAGCGAGGGAATCAACGGGCCGAATGCCGCGCCGTTCTTCGCGTCGCGCGCGGCCAGGGTCAACGCCCGGCCCTGCTTGAGTTCCGGCCGGGAAGCGATGGCTTGCTGCACGAACGGGTCGAGCGCCGCGTTCGTTTCGATGAGCGAGAGTGGCGCGAGTTCGGAATCCGACGCGACCAACTCCACCGTGGGATCGAGGTGGAGCACCTGCGCCAGCCGCGCGGCGCCGACGCGCTGTTGTTCCTGCGCCCGCCGCAACGTCAGCCGGTTGCGCTCCATTTGCACGCGCGCGCGGAGCAGATCGCCCTTGAACGCGATGCCGGTTTCGACCGCGCTGCCGAGTTGCGATTCGTAATCGCCGGCAATCCGCACGGCCTCCCTGGCCACGCCGACCGCGCCCTGCGCCAGCGCCAGCTCAAAATAACCCTGCGCCGCCGCCAACACGCTCTCCCGCCGTTGCGCTTCCAGTGCGTGCCCGGCGGCGTGGGCGATTTGTTTCGCCGCGAGCGATTTGTAGATCGCGTCGCCCAGATCGAGTTGCACGCCGACCGTGGCGCCGGGCGCGTAGGAATATTTGTGAACGTCAATGAGGTTGCCGGCGACATCCTGGAGCTTGTCGTCGTGCTGGCGATACGTGATGCCCGGGGCGACCCACGGGAAAAATTGCGCGACGGCGCTCCGATGATTGGCCTTCGCCTCGACCAACCGTTCGCGCGCGATCTGCACGTCGAGATTCTGCGCGCCGGCGAGACGGAGCGCGGTGGGAAGGTCAATTGGGGAAACTTCGTTTGTCGGTTGCGCGCGGCCGCGAAGCACCAAGCACCAAGCTCCAAGCACCAGAGAACATCCAAACACCAAACACCAAGCACCAAGTCCCCGGCGCGCGCAAGTGGTCTTTGGAGCTTGGAGCTTGGAGCTTCTCTGGTGCTTGGAGCTTGGTGCTTGGTGCTTCATTTCGCCTCCGTCACATTGACCGCCGCTCCATCCGCCAAAGTCATCTTGCCCACGAGAATCACCGCCTCGTTTCCCTTCAAGCCGGTGAGCACTTCAACCTTCGCGCCGTCGTTGAAACCGATTTTGATCGCCGTCTTCTTCGCCTTGCCGCTCTCGGCGACGAACGTGAAGGCGTTGGCTTTTTCCATCACCAGTGCTTCGACGGGAAGAAGCAGTGCGTCAACGTGTTTCTCCACGCCGACTTTCACGGTGGCATACATGCCGGGGCGGAGGGCGAGATCGGGATTGGGCAGATCGGCTTCGATCAACATCGTTTTGGTGGCGTCGTCGAGCGCGTAGCTCAGACGGCTGACTTTCGCTTCAAACGTTTTTCCGGCGAGACCTTCGACAGTGAGCTTGACCGGCTGGCCGACCTGCGCGAGCGACGCTTCGACTTCCGGCAGCGCCACCTGCGCCCGCACGGTGTTGAAATCCGCGAGCGTGACGATGGCGGCATTCTGCGCCGCGCTCCCAGACGTCGCCGACGGAATGAACGCGCCGGGATCAACAAAGCGCGCCGTCACGATGCCGGAAAAGGGCGCGGTGATCTTGGCGTAACTCAACAAAGTCTGCGTGCGCTCGAGGTTCGCGCTCGCGATTTCAAACCGACCTTTGGCTTCGTCCACGGCTTGCGGCGTAACGAGGTCGGGAGATTTTTTCTGCGCCGCGCTCACGCGCTGGAAGTCTGTTTCGGCCACCTTCACTTCGGCTTTGTATTTTGAAGAGTCGGCCAGCAGTTCCGGCACTTCGATTTCGCCGAGCGACTGGCCGGCTTGCACGCGATCGCCTTTGTCCACGGCCAAAGATTTCAAGTAACCGGCGACCTTCGCATAAAGCGTGGCCTGTTGATTGGCTCGGATGCCGCCGGGAACGGTGACATAACGGATGATCTCGCCGCGCGTCGGGCGCGCGACCTTCACCTCGGCCGGCTTCGGCGCCTCGGCGGCGAACGTGAGTTGCGCGAACGCGAGAATCGTTATGGCCACCCAGTCGGTGTAGCGGCGTCTCGGCAGAGCGCCGCCATCTCGATGTTCGTGAACAAGTGCGGCGCTCTGCCGAGACGCCGCTACGCCGTTTTGAAAGAGTCGCTTCATAAAATTATTTTTGCGGGCGCTTCATAAAATCCGCTCGCCGAATCTTCCGGGTCGAGCGAGGGCGAGCGAACTTTGCGGCCCGCCAGAATTGCGAACACAGACGGCAACACGAACAACGTGGCGAGTGTCGCCGTCGCGAGGCCGCCCACGACGGCGCGGCCCAGCGGCGCGGTTTGATCGCCGCCTTCGCCGAGACCGAGCGCGAGCGGCAACATGCCGGCGATCATCGCGAAGCTGGTCATCAAAATCGGGCGCAGCCGGCTGCGGGCGCCTTCGACGGCGGCGGCAAAGACATCGGGACTGGCGGGCGAGCCGCCCGCGCTCCTGGCTTTCTCGGCAAACGTCACGAGCAGAATCGCGTTCGCCACGGCCACGCCCACGGCCATAATCGCGCCCATCGCGGACTGGACGTTCAGCGTCGTGCCGGTGAGCCAAAGCGTGAGCACGACTCCGGCGATGACCGCCGGCACGGTCGAGACAACGGCCAGGGACAGGCGCAGTGATTGGAAGTTCGCCGCCAGCATCAGGAACACGACGACGATGGCAATGATGAGGCCGGATTGAAAGCCACCGAACAATTCCTGTAACGGCACCATCTGCCCGCGCACGGCGACGCTGGTCTTCGGCGGCGGCGCGCCCACGGCGGCGATGGCTTTCGTGATTTGCTTCGTGACGCTGCCGAGATCCGCGCCCTGGAGATTGGCAGTGATGCTGACGACGCGGGCCATGTTGTAGCGTTCGTATTGGCCGACGGCGGTGCCGGGCGCGACGCTGGCGAGGTTGCGCAGCAGCACGGATTTCGCGCCGCTCCCGGAAACCGGGACGTTCCTCAAGTCTTCGAGAGAGGTGGTCTTGGCCTGCGGGATTTGGATTTGCAGGTTGTAGCTCACACCGGAATTGGGATCGGACCAAAAATTCGCGACGGTGAAACGGCTCGACGTGGTGGCCGCCACGAGCGAACGCGTCACGTCGCCCATCTTCACGCCGAGCAAGCCGGCGCGCTCGCGGTTCACGTTCACGTCCACGGTCGGGAAGTCTAGCGACTGCGCAAAATGCACGTCACGCAGCGCGGGAATTTTTTTCACCTCGGCGTAAATCTTGTCGGCGAACTCCTTGTTCACTGTAAGGCTCGGCCCTTGCACCGCGACTTCAATGGGCGTGGGCGAGCCGAAACTCATGACGCGGCTCACGATGTCGCTCGGCTCGAACGACACGCGCACGTCTGGCAATTCATTCGCGAGGACGGCGCGGAGCTTTTCCTTGAGTTCGGAAATCTTCACGCGAGCGTCTGGCTTGAACTGGACGGCGAGCCAGGCTTCTTCCGGGCCGCCATTCCAAAGATGGATGAGGTTGACGGGATAGTTCGCCGCGTGAACGCCCACGAGGCCCATCGTCAGCGCGATGTTGTCCGCGCCGGCTTCGCGCTTGATGAGGTCTAGCGTCTTCAGCGCGAACTGCTCGGTGAGTTCGACTTTCGTGCCAGTGGGAGTGCGGACACGCAGCGCCATTTGCCCGGCTTCGACGGTCGGAAAGATTTCCGTCCCGAGCCGGCTACCGACCAGCCAGATCACCAACACTGAGGCGATGAGGTAAATCGGCAGGACGGCCCAGCGCATCGCCACCGTGCGGCGAAGCAAGTCAGCGTAGGTTTTCTGAAGTTTGCTAAAGAAGGATGCGTCGTGAACTTCGCTGGCGTGTCCGCGCAGGAACCAGATGCTCAAGACCGGCACGAGCGTGCTCGACAGGATGAAGGAGGCGACCATCGAAAAACCGACTGCCAGCGCGAGCGGAACGAACAGCGCCTTGGCCGCGCCGGTCATGAAGAACGCGGGAATGAACACGGCGAGGACGCAGAGCATTGCCAGCAAGCGAGGGAGCGCGGTTTCGCGCGTGGCGTCGAGCGCGGCGCGGGCCAGCGAACGGCCGCGAGCGAGATGTGCGTGAATGTTCTCCACCGTCACGGTCGCTTCGTCCACGAGGATGCCGACGGCTAGCGCGAGGCCGCCGAGCGTCATCAGGTTGATGCTTTGGCCGGTGAGCGAGAGCGCGAACGTCGCGGCGAGGAGCGAGAGCGGGATGTTGACCACGACGATGAACGCACTCCGCCAGTCGCGCAGAAACAACAGCACCATCAGGCCAGTCAGCACCGCGCCGATCGCGCCTTCCTTCACGAGGTCGCGAATGGAACGGCGCACGATGGGCGACTGGTCGAATTCGTAGCTCACCTTGATGTCATCGGGCACGACGCTTTGGAACTTGGGGATGTTTTTCTTCACCAACTCGACCACGGTGAGCGTCGAGGCATCGGAGCGTTTCGTGACGGGCAGATAAACGGTGCGCCGCCCGTTGACGAGCGCGTAGCTCGTGACGATGTCCGCGGCGTCCTCGACCGTGGCGACGTCGCGCAGAAAAACTGCGCCGCTGGTGTTCACGCGAAGCGGCACGCCTTCCAGGTCTTTGATGTTCTTCACGACGGCGTTGACGGGGACGATGGGATATTTGTCGCCGAGATTCATGTTGCCCGACGGACTGATGGTGTTGGCCTGCGACATGGCCTGGACGATTTCGTCGGGCGAAAGATTGTAGGCGCGGAGGCGATCCGGTTTGACGTTAATCACGATGGTGCGTGCGCTGCCGCCAAACGGTGGCGGCGCGGACACGCCGGGCAACGTGGCGAACAGCGGGCGCACCGAGTTGAGCGCGGCGTCCTGCATCTGGCCGACGGTGCGATTCTCATTGGTGGTGGAGAAAACGAGATAGCCGACCGGCACGCTGCCGGCATCGAAGCGGGTGATGAACGGCCCGGGCGTGCCCGGCGGCATGAAGGCGCGCGCGCGGTTCACGTAGGCGACTGTCTCCGACATCGCCGCCGACATGTCCGTGCCCGGATGAAACTGCAGCTTCATCAAGCTCGCGCCCTGGATGGACTTGGATTCGACGTGTTCGATCCCGGTGATGTAGAGGAAATGGTATTCGTAATAGTAAGTGAGGTAGCCCTCCATCTGCGCCGGGTCCATGCCGCCGAAGGGTTGCGCGACGTAGATCGTGGGAATGCCGAGCGGCGGAAAAACGTCGCGCGACATCTTTTTCAAGGCGACGCCGGCGCCGAGCACCACCCCAATGATGAGCACAACGACGGTCAGCGGTCGGCGCAGGGCGAGTTGAACAAGGCTCATAGGTTGGACAAACAATTAGCGGCTCGGCGCAAGCATGGGAACAATTTAAATTCTGGAACTCAAGGAGTAGCCACGCTCCTAACTCAACTTCACTTGGCCCCGTATGTGAAATCGTCAAACAGCGTCACGCTGTCGGCCTTCGTCCACACGCCGACCATGCCGGCTTCGATGAAAGTCTGGTCGTCCCACTCGATGGCTTTCTTCCCGTCGCATGTGACAGTGAAATGTCCGCCGCTGAAATCCACCCGCAGAGTGTGCCAGACGCCGGTGGCCACTTTCAGTTCCGTGCGCTTCTTCTCGGTGCGTTTTCCTTTGATCGTATGGTAAATGCAGACGTTGTCTTCGAGCGCGTTGGCGCGGGCGATGTAGTAATTGTCCGAATCCTTCGCGCGCCAGACCACGCCGCCCGCCTGATCCTCCTTGCCGGAGACGGGCTTGAACTTCACTTCCACGAAACCGTCCTTGAGGCTAGTCGCGTTCTTGAAGCAGACGGGATACGCGGCTTCGCCGGATTGCTTGAGGACGTTCGGTTGGCTCGGGGCACTGGCGTCCTTCTCGATGGTCCATTTCGCGTCGCCTTTGCCGGTTTGGGTTGCGGTCCAACCGGGCGGCGCGGCGCCGGGTTTGGCGTCATCGAAGTTCACGGTTTCGGCCCAGGCGCCGCTGGTGAGGAGGCTGGTCATAACGATCAGGGAGTTGAGGGTTTTCATTTTCATTCCGGTTGGTTTGGTGCAATCCGCTTCGTCACGCGATTGTCACACTTCTGCCTCGCGCGCGTAACGCGGCACATCTAGGTTTCGCGCCGAAGTCTAGGACTTCAACGTGCATGAAACAATCAGAACTCCAGACGACGCTCCTCGCGGTCGCGGCGGGAATCGCCTTCACGCTCACCAGTCACGCCCAAAGCGTGGACGCGCTGCTCAACAAACTCGTGGACAAAGGTGTGCTGACCGTGAAGGAAGCGCGTGAGTTGCGCGAGGAGGGCGACAAAAAGCCAGCCGCCCCGGCCGCGGCCCGGCGCGAAATGCCGGAATGGGTTTCGGCGTTGAAATTCAGCGGTGACCTGCGCGGACGCTTCGAGGGATTTTACGGCGCGAACCCGGCGTTCGTGGACCGCGACCGGTTCCGCTATCGGATGCGGTTCGGCGTCACGGCGATTTTGCTCGACGACATGGAGGTCGGCTTGCGGCTGACTTCCAGCGAAGCGTCCGGCGCGTTCGGCGGCGATCCCATCTCCGGCAACGCGACGTTCGCCGACAACGCCTCGAAGAAGTTCGTTTACTTCGATCTCGCTTACGGCAAGTGGTCGCCGATCCACACGGCCGACTGGGCGGGCGCGCTCACCTTCGGCAAAATGGAAAACCCCTTCCACTTCCCCTCGACGATGATGTTCGACCGCGATTACACGCCGGAAGGCGCCGCGGCGCAACTGACCTACACGCTGAACAAACATCACAGTCTCAAGTTCAACGGCGGCGCGTTCGTGCTCGACGAGTTGAGCGCGAGCGGCCGAGATCCCTGGCTGGCGGGCGCGCAGTGGCGCTGGGACGCCAACTGGAATCCGCACCTCGCCACGACGCTGGGCATCGCCGGGTTCGGGATTGGCAACGACGAAAACTTGATCAACGGCAACGTGCCGAACGGGAACCGCGGCAACACCCGCAACGCCGCGGGCGCACCGATGTTTAATTTCAATCCGATCTACCTGGACGCCGGTGTGACGTGGACGCTGGAAAAATTCCCGTGTTATCCCGGCGCATTTCCCATCCATGTCAGCGGCGATTACGTGAACAACCCCGCCGCGCCGCGCGATCACCAGGGTTACTCCGCCGGGATCGCCTTCGGCAAAGCGGGCAAGAAGCGGACGTGGGAACTGGCGTATCGTTACGAAAGCCTGGGGGCGGACGCGTGGTTCGAGGAATTTCCCGAGTCCGACTTCGGCGCGTTTTATCAGGTGCAACAACCGAACGCCGGCTTCACCGCGCCGGGCGCAGGCTACGGCGCGGGCACAAACGTGCGCGGACATTGGGTGAAGTTGAGCTACTCGCCGTACGACTCCTTCACGCTCGGCGTCGCGTGCTTCTTCACCGAACTGATCCACCCCAGCCCCGCCGGCTCGGAGACGGGCATGACGCGATTGCAAGTGGATGGCGTTTGGAAATTCTGAGCGAGCCGGCGCCATGCGCCAGCTCCACGAAGCGGCGGACTTCCGGCACGCGGGAAACAGGCCGCGCCGGAGCGCGGACTTCAGTCCGCTTCACCGCCCGCCTTTCCTCACGCACGACGCCAATGCAACTACCGGACCGTGAAGCGGGCTGAAGCCCGCGCTCCGAATCAAAAAATAAGTTAGAGACTCCTCACGTCGTCTCCTACAATCGCGGAAATGAAATCACTCGCGGCGGAATTTCTCGGCACGTTTGCGCTGGTGTTTGCGGGGACGGGCGCCATCGTCATCAACGAAGCGAGCGGCGGCGCGATCACGCACGTCGGCATCGCGCTCACGTTCGGGCTGGTGGTGATGACGATGATTTACACCTTCGGCGATGTCTCGGGCGCGCATTTCAATCCCGCCGTCACGTTCGGCTTCTGGCTCGCGCGACGGCTTTCCGGCAAACAGGTTTTGCCTTACGTGCTCGCGCAATGCGCCGGCGCGCTCGTGGCGAGCGGCTTGATGCGCTGCCTGTTTCCCGCGAGCAAACTGCTCGGCGCGACACAACCCGCCGGCCCGGCCATGCAATCGTTCGTTTTGGAAATCGTTCTCACCGCGCTCCTGGTGCTGGTTATCCTGAACGTCTCCACGGGCGCGAAGGAAAAGGGCATGACGGCGGGCATCGCCATCGGTGCGGTGATCGGATTGGAAGCGATGTTCGCCGGGCCGATCTGCGGCGCTTCGATGAATCCGGCCCGCTCGCTCGCGCCGGCGTTAGTCAGCGGACAAGTTGACGCGCTTTGGATTTATCTGCTCGCGCCGGTGCTGGGCGCGGCGCTGGCGGTGCCGGCGTGCATTTGCGCGCGCGAGAATTGTTGCCGCGCAGGAGAATTACAAAAAGTGCCATGAGCCGAAATCTCATCTCATCACCACGGGCCAACAGTCGGAAAGGAACGCGCGTCAGCGTCTTGGAGTGCGGTGGCTGGCGGGGAACAGGGCTGACACCGCTTTCGGGCTGCAATGTTCGAGGTTGGACGTCGGGTATTGAAAGTTTGATTTTTCCCCATTCCAAAGCGGTGTGTGCCCTCACCCCTCACCCACCGCACTCCATGACGCTGGCGCGACCACGGCAGCCTCAATCATTTCAACGCGAACACCGGGCTGAAGTCCGGTGCTAATGAGACGCCATGCCATCCGATTCCAAACCGCTCGTCCTGATCCTCTGCACCGGCAATTCGTGTCGCAGCCACATCGCCGAAGGAATCCTCCGCGCGGCGGCAGGTGATCTCGTGAATGTGGCGAGCGCGGGCAGCAACCCGGCGGGCTTCGTGCATCCGCTCGCGATCAAGGCGCTGGCGGAAATCGGCATTGATATTTCCGGCCAGCGCTCGAAGCACCTCGACGAATTTCTGAAACAGCCCGTCCACACCGTCATCACCGTTTGCGGCAAGGCGGATCTGGTTTGCCCCGTGTTTCCCGCCCAGGTGAACCGGCACCACTGGCCGTTCGACGATCCGGCGCACGCCACCGGCAGCGAGGCCGAGCAGATGGAAATTTTCCGCCGCGTGCGGGATGAAATCCGCCGCGTGTTCGGTGCCTATGCGGATGGTTTGCGGGACGGGCGAAAATGAAGCTCCAAATTCCAAGCACCAAGCTCCAGAGAAACTTCAAGCACCAAGCTCCAACTGGCCAAGCTGGTTTGAGGTTTGGGTTTTGGAGCTTCTCTGGAGCTTGGATGTTGGTGCTTGGAGCTTTCATCGCTTCGTCACCTTCCCGTAACAAACCCGTCACCGTTCTGTTGCCGGGATTGAATTGAGTCCCGCCCGCGCGCCTGCTATCTCTCCGTCGTTGAAACAGAAGATTCTCATCGTGGACGACGAACCGGAGGCGGTGGAACTCGTCGCGTTCAACCTCAAGCAGGCCGGCTTCGACATCGCCACGGCGGCGGATGGCGGCGAGGCGTTGAAGAAGGCCAAGGCGCAATTGCCCGCGCTCGTGGTGCTGGACGTGATGCTACCGGAAATTGACGGTCTGGAAGTCTGCAAACTCCTGCGCCGCGATTCCGCCACGGCGAAAATTCCCATCCTCATGCTCACCGCGAAGGCGGCGGAAATTGATCGCGTGCTCGGCCTCGAACTCGGCGCGGACGATTACGTGACGAAGCCGTTCAGCCCGCGCGAACTCGTCTTGCGCGTGAAAAAGATTTTGCAACGCGGCGCGGCGTCCGGAGAAAAGCGCGAGACGATGCGCTTCGGCGAGCTGTTGATTGATCTGCCGAAACATCTCGTGTCGTGGAAGGGCAAGGCGATCGAGTTGACGGCGACGGAGTTCAAGCTGGTGACCGTGCTCGCCGAGCGTGCCGGTCGCGTGCAGACGCGCGATGCGTTGCTGCGCGACGTGTGGGAATACGACGCGGCAATTGACACGCGCACGGTGGACACGCACATGCGCCGGCTGCGCGAGAAGCTCGGCCCCGCCGCGAAACATCTGGATACGGTGCGGGGTGTCGGGTATCGGTTTGTTGAGTGAATGAAGAATTAAGAATTAAGAATGAAGAAGCCCGGTGGCGTGGGCCTCTTGGTCTTCCTTTGAATTCTTCATTCTTCATTCCTCATTCTTCATTTCCCGTCTGATGTGGCCAGCGCTGACCATCCTGATTTTTCTGGCCGCCATCGCGCTGCATTTCTGGTGGCGCGCGAAGTTGCGACGCGAACAGGAATCGTGGCGCGCGGAACTCGCCCGGCGCGAGAGCCGCGCCCAATCCGCCGCCACGGAAACCCTCGCCCGTCAGGACGCGTTGTTCGACAGCATGATCGAAGGCGTACTGGTGCTCGACGATGCGGGACGAGTGCAGTTCGCGAACCGCGCTTTCGCGCAGATGTTCGGCACGACGGGAATTCTGCGCGGGCAGGCGTTGCTCGAAGCGGTGCGCGTGCATGAAGTAACGGAGCTAGTCGAGCGCGCGAGCGCCGCGGGGCGGGTGGTTGATCACGAATTGGAATTGCCCGGTGGTGGTGGGCGTTGGTTGCAAGTTAATGCCGCGGCGCTCACGAGTGTGGATCGCCGGCGGCTCGGCACGATTCTCGTCTTCCATGACCTCACGCGCCTCAAGCAACTCGAACGCACGCGCGAGGAATTCGTCGCGAACGTCAGCCACGAACTCCGCACGCCGCTCTCGCTCATCAAGGGTTACACCGAGACGCTGCTCGACGGCGCGCAGAATGATCCGGAAGTCGCCACGCGTTTTCTCCAGAGCATCGAACGCAACGCCGGGCGGCTGCAATTGCTCATCGAAGACCTGCTCACGATTTCGCAGCTCGAATCCGGCCACGTCGCGCTCAACCTGCAACCAGTCGCACTCGCCAGCGTGACGGAAAAAGTTTTCGCCGATTTTGCGGAACGCGGCGCGCGCAAGGAAATCACCCTGCGCCATGAGACCGGCGCACTTCGCGCGCAAGCCGACGAAGTGCGGTTGCAACAAATCCTCGGCAATCTCGTGGACAACGCCATCAAGTATGGTCGCGCCGGCGGCAATGTGATCGTCGCCGCGCGCGAGACCGGCAGCGACAAGATCGAAGTTTCCGTGCGCGACGATGGCCCGGGCATTTCGGCGGAATCGCTCAGCCGCGTGTTCGAACGGTTTTATCGTGTGGACAAAGCCCGGTCGCGCGATGCCGGCGGCACGGGCCTCGGCCTCGCCATCGTGAAGCACCTCGTGCAAAGTCACGGCGGCGAAGTGTGGGCGGCGAGCGAGGTCGGGACGGGCACGACGTTTTCCTTCACGCTGCCCGCCGCGAAGGAGACGCCGGCCTCCGAGCGTCAAATGGCTCATTGACGCCGCGCGTTTCGGCCATATCCTCTGCGACTTGTGTTGCCGCTGGTGAATCCATGACTCCGGCTCGGGCGGAGTTCCCCTCTGTTCGTTTCGTGACGATGAATCGTCGGCCACCACTTTTATTTCATGCTCATCATTCGTGACCTTAAGATAACGCTCGGCGCGCGGACGCTGTTCGAGAACGCGTCGTTCCAGGTGAACTACGGCGACCGCGTGGCGCTGGTCGGGGCGAACGGCACGGGCAAAACCACCTTGTTCTCCATCATTCTCAAAGAACGCGAGCCGGACGCCGGCACGGTCGAGCGCGATGAATGGACGATGGTCGGTTATCTCCCGCAGGAAGGCGAAGCGCACGGGGACGAAACGGTGCTGGACGTGGCGACGGGTCGCGTGGATGAATTGCCGGCGTTGGAAAAACGTTTGCACGAGCTGGAGAAACTCGGCGCAGTCTCCACGCCGGAATACATGGAGGTTCACGCCAAGCACGACAAGTTGAACGATCCGCACGTGGACGTGAAGGCGAAGAAGATGTTGCGCGGGCTGGGTTTTCGCGACACCGATTTCGAGCGCAAGGCGACGGAGATGAGCGGCGGCTGGATCATGCGCGCGCGGTTGGCGCGGTTGCTGGTGATGGAGCCGGACCTCCTGCTGCTGGACGAACCGACGAATCATCTCGATCTGCTCGCGCTGCTCTGGCTGCAAGATTATCTCAAGAATTATTCCGGCGCGGTGCTGTTGATTTCGCATGATCGCCAGTTCATGGATGAGGTGGTGGATCAAGTTCACGAAATTTCCGACAAGAAGCTGATCGCCTACACGGGCAATTACACCGACTACCTCCGGCAACGGGAGGAACGTTACGACCAGCAACTCGCCGCCTACAAAAATCAGCAGAAGGAGATCGCGAACCTCCAGGAGTTCGTATCGCGGTTTCGCTCAGTGACGTCCAAGGCGTCGCAGGCGATGAGCAAGCTCAAGCAGATCGAGCGGATGGAGTTGATCGAGCAGCCGATGGCGCCGAAGAAACCGTTCCGGTTTCAGATTCCGCAACCGCCGCGCGGTGGCCAGAGAGCGGTGTCGTTGGTGGACATTCACATGGCCTACGGCACGAACCAGGTTTACCGCGACCTCGATCTCACGGTGGAACGCGGCGAGCGCACGGTGCTGGTCGGACCGAATGGCGCGGGGAAATCCACGTTGCTGAAAATTCTGGCGGGCGTGGTGCAATTTCAAAAAGGTGAGCGCGATCTCGGGCACAACGCGAAGATCGGTTACTTCAGCCAGCATCGCGCCGACACGCTCGATCCCGAGCGGACGGTGCTCGAAGAGGTGAATGCCAGCGCGCCGCTGATGCCCGAGGACGAGGCGCGCGCCGTCTTGGGATCGTTCCTGTTCCGCAAGGACGACATCTTCAAGAAGACGGCGGTGCTCAGCGGTGGCGAGAAAAGCCGGCTCAATCTCATCAAGTTTCTCGTGGACCCGCCGAACCTGCTGCTCATGGACGAACCCACGACGCACCTGGACATTCACACCGTCGAATCGCTCACGCTCGCGCTCGAACGTTACGAGGGCACGCTCATCTTCATTTCGCACGACGTGCATTTCATCCGGCAACTTGCGACGAAAGTGCTGCACGTCTGCGCCGGCGAAGTCACGCCGTATGCGGGCGGCTACGATTATTTCCTGGAGAAAACCGGCGGCGTCGAAGATGAACGCGCTGCGCTCACGGCGGCGTGAGTCTGGGTTTTTGATTTCCCGCGCGCTGGCTGATGGCTAAGTTCACCGGCGAACAATTGCATGAGCAGCTCCAAACGCATTCCCACTGACGGCGGATCGAGTTTCGGACACAATCCATTCGGAGCTTTGTCCAGCGAAGGTCTTCCTCCCGCACCTGAAAATTTACCAACCGAATCAGCGCCGACGACCATCGCGACACCGGCGAAGAAAAATCGCGGCCGCGTGGACATCCTCCGCGTGAAAGCCGGTCGCGGCGGCAAGACCGTGACGGTGATCAAGGGATTTGTCGGCATCGGCCTGCCGGAAAAAGAGCAACTGGCCAAGGCGATGCAGAAAACCTGCGGCACCGGCGGCACGGTGAAGGACGGTCAGATCGAGATTCAAGGCGACAAACGCGCGGAGGTCGCGCGCATCCTGACCGAGGCGAATTTTCGGCCGGTGTTCGCGGGCGGGTAGCGGCATCGGCGTGCGCCCGTCCCCGGGCGCAGCAGCGCGAACATTTCAGCCGCACTCGAAAAACCCACGCCTGCCGCAGTTCCAAATTTGCTGCGCCCGAGGACGGGCGCACTCCACCGCATTATCCAATGGCGAGCAGTTCGACCTCGAAGACCAAAGTCGAATCGGGCGGGATGGCACCCGAATAGCCGTCGCGGCCGTAGGCGAGTTCCGGTGGGATGGTGAGCTTGACCTTGTCGCCCACTTTCATCTTCGCCACGCCAACGTCCCAGCCGGCGATGACCTGTCCCTCACCCAGCACAAAGCTGAACGGTTCGTTGCGATCCACCGAGCTGTCGAACTTCTTGCCGTCGGTGAAACAGCCGGTGTAGTGGACGGTGACGGTCTGGCCTTTTTCCGGTGTGGGGCCGCGGCCGTCGGTGAGTTTTTCGATTCTTAATTCGGTGGTCGCCATTCGTGATTGTGAGCAGAACGGAATCCGCGGGTCAATTCCTGGCGCACGCATCGCGGAACATCGGGTGTGACTAAAAACGGGTGAGGGCATTATGGACTGCGGTGGCAAGTCGGACGCGACACCGCTTTGGCACCGACGACGGCGAGGGAAATGAGCAACCCGCCCCGCGCGCTCGAAAGCGGTGTCGCGTCCGACTTGCCACCGCAGTCCAAAAATACCGCCAGCACCCGCTCACCCTCACCTGCCTTTAATCGCACCCCAGAACATCAAGGGCTTGGAAAACTTCTTGGTCGCCTCATTCAATACCGCTAACCTGAGCGCATGGTTCACGTGGGCATCGGCTATGACGTTCATCAACTCGTCGCGGGGCGAAAGCTCATCCTCGGCGGCGTAGAGATTCCGCATCCGAAAGGGCTCGACGGTCATTCGGACGCCGACGCGCTGATGCACGCCATCACCGACGCGATTCTCGGCGCGCTGGGCGAGGAGGACATCGGCCATTTTTTCCCGAACACCGACCCGCGCTGGAAAGGCGTGGCGAGCAGTGTGTTTCTCGAAGAAGCCGCGCGACAGGTTTTACCGCGCAACGGCCGCATCGTGAACGTGGACGCCACGATCATCGCGCAGCAACCGAAACTTTATCCGCACATCGCCGCGATGAAAAAGAACATCGCCGACGCGCTCGGCCTGCGCGAGGCGCAGATCGGGATCAAGGCCACGACGAACGAGCACATGGGTTTCATCGGCCGCGAAGAAGGCATCGCCGCGATGGCGGTGGCGAGCGTGGACCTGCCATGAACTGCTCAGAGTCCAGAGTCCAGAGTCCAGAGTCTTCGCGACATGCGACCGCTGGTCTTTCGACTCTGGACTCTGGACTCTGGACTCTGGACTAAGAAGATGCCCAAAGCCGAAGTCAGTTGGAAACGCGTCACCGACGACGGGCAAAAACTGCAAGTCAATGCCCAGCGCGTCGGCGGCGAATGGATTTTTTCTCACCGCGAGAAACGCTTCGACCAGTGGCAGGCCGTGCCCGAGCCGCCGCTCGAAGACTGGCTGGAACTCCTCGACGCCGTGGAACGGCTCATCAACCGCCGCCGGCTTCAGCCGGTCCACGAAGAAAAACTTCGCCGACGAATCCGCGAGCGCTTCCCCGAGTCGGGCGTGTGACCGGCGTCAAGCGCGCGGCGCCGGGCGCACATTCCCGCCGAACAAAAGCCGCAGACTGTTCATCACGACGACGACCGTGCTGCCTTCGTGGCCGACGACGCCGACGGGCAAAGGAATTTTTCCCAGCAGCGCGAACACGACCAGCACCGCCACCGTGCCCAGCGAGACCACGAGATTTTGCCGGATGATGCGGCGCGCGCGCTGGCTCAACCGGAACGCGGCGAGAAAATTCTCCAGCCGGTCGTGCATCAACACCACGTCCGCCTGTTCGAGCGCGGCGTCCGAGCCGCGCGCGCCCATCGCCACGCCGACGTGCGCGACAGCGAGGCTTGGCGCGTCATTCACGCCGTCGCCGATCATCGCGACGCGATTGCCCGCGTCACTCAATGATTTGATGGCGGCGACTTTTTCCTCCGGCTTCAATTCGGCGCGGACTTCGTCGAGATGCAGTTCGGTTTTCAAATGCTCCGCCGTCGCTCGCCGGTCGCCAGTGAGCACCAGCGTGCGCAGGCCGCTTCGTTTCAATTCATCCACGACGGCCCGCGCCTGCGGGCGGATGTCATCGCGCAGGATGATGCGACCGACGAGATCACCGCTGCTCAACCACACTTCCGAAAACCCGGCTTCGGTCGGTGTGACCTGCGCGACCACTTGATCGCCGCGCGCCAACGCGATCCATTCACGGCGGCCCAAGAGACATTCGCCACGTTCGCAGCGGCCTTTCACGCCCTGCCCCGTCACGGATTCAAAGTGCGCGAACTCCACCGGCGTGAAGCCTTGCTGCTTGCCGTGGCGCGTGACGGCGCGCGCGAGCGGATGCGTGGACAACCGGTCGAGCGAAAATGCGAGCCGCGCGACCTCGGTTTCTTTTCCCGCGGGAAAGCTTTCCACCTTTTCCACCCGCAACTCGCCGGTGGTCAGCGTGCCGGTCTTGTCGAGCGCGACGACGTTTACGTCCGCGAGTTTTTCCACCGCCGCGCCGCCGCGAATGAGCACGCCGTGCCGCGCGCCCCACGCGATGGCGGCGAGCACCGCCGAAGGAATTGAAAGCACCAGCGCGCACGGCGACGCCACGACGAGGAGCGTCATCGCGCGGTAAAACGCGCTGCGCAATTCCGCCGTGGATGTGAACGCCGGCCACCCGAACGCCAGCCACCACACAAAAAACATCGCCAGCGACAACGCGAGCACGATGTAGGTGTAATACGTGCCGAACTTGTCGGTGAACTGCTGCGACGGCGCCTTCTGCTGCTGCGCTTCCCTGATGAGGTGGATGATTTTCTGGAGCGAACTCTCGGCCACCGGTCGCAACACCGTCACCTCGACCGCGCCCCAAAGATTGATCGTGCCGGCGAGCACGGTGTCGCCAATCTTCTTTTCCACAGGCGTCGCTTCGCCGGTGAGATTCGATTCGTCCGCCGCCGTGCCGCCTTTGAGGACTTCGGCATCCACGGCGAATTGCGAGCCGGGCTTCACGAGCAAACGCATTCCGCGTTGCAGCGCTTCCACTTTCACTTCGCGCTCGTTGCCCTGCCCATCGAGCACGGTCGCGACCTTCGGCGCTTCACGAAAGAGCGAGCGGATTTCTTTCTGCGTCCGGCCCAGCGCGAAATGTTCCAGCGCCCCGGACAGCGAAAACAAGAACAACAACGTCGCGCCCTCGCCCCACGCGCCGATGCTCGCGCTGCCCGCGGCGACGGCGAGCATGAGAAAGTGAACGTCAATGGCGCGCTGCTGCAATCGCTCCCAAACTTCCACCGCGGGAAACCACGCGCCGGCCACATAGCTGAGGACAAACAACGGCACCCGCCAGGCCGCTGGCGCCACAAACGCCGCCAGCAATCCGAGCGCCCCGCAAAGCAAAGCCAGCACCAGTTGCGGCTTCCATTCGTCCTCGTGGTCGGCGTGTTCGAGAAACTCCACGTCGCGCTGGACGACTTTTGGAAACGGCATGTCGCGCCAGCGCCAGAACTTCGGCGCCGTCGGACACGTCACGCGCGCGATGGTCGTGGCATTGCCCTCGCTCTTGATGGTGACGAGTTGAAGTTCCGCCGGCGACAGCGGCGCATCGCAGGTTTCACAATCACCGTGGCCGGACAACAGCCCGCAGGCGCGCGCGCCGCCGAGTTCCTGCGCTTCGTGAAATTTTTCCGTCAGCCGGTCCGTCAACCGCCCCACGTCCGCGCGCCCGAGCGTGGCGACGGAGATTTTTTGCTGCGCGCGATCAATGGTAACGGCCTCCAGCGCCGGCTCGACGGCGAGTGTGGACACGACCGAACGCGCGAGGCAGCGGTTCGGCTCGCGTTCGTCCCGGGTTGGCGAAATCGTCAGGCTCATGCGACTGCTTGATTTGTATCACATTCCCGCCGGCGCGGCGACGGAATTGCGATCAACGGATGGGCTTCGGAAGCCAGCTTGATTCTTACGCCGGCAAGTTTAGCCTTGCCGCATGATTACGAGTCTCTCCACCAAAGGCCAGGTTGTGATTCCCGAGGCGATCCGCAACCAGGCGCGTTTGAAATCCGGCGACCGATTGGACGTCGCCTATGCCAACGGGTTGGTGGTCTTGCGCAAGCGCGTGCCGCTGACGGCCGCGCGCGCGCACGCGCTAATTCTCGCCGGGCGCGACCTGCCCGCGTTGACAGCCGACGGCGAAGCCGAGGTGCAGGATGCGCTGGCCACCGTGCGCCGGCGGCGCTCGCGATGAGAGTTGTCTTTGATACGAACGTCGCGGCCAACGCCAGTTTTTGGAATGGCAAACCGGTCGACTGTCTTTCCGCGTGGACCAAAACCGAGACGGGCGATCCCGACGGCGAATTGATTTTGAACTGCTATGAATGAACAAACTCTCGGCCACTGGCTCGCGCCGAATCCGGCCGTCATGCAGTGGGTGGAAGCCCAGGCGA
Organism: Pedosphaera sp.; assembly: GCA_009695195.1. Lineage (GTDB taxonomy): Bacteria > Verrucomicrobiota > Verrucomicrobiia > Limisphaerales > JADLHS01 > CAIKLQ01. The sequence goes on along the minus strand of SIBJ01000008.1, from coordinate 31,097 downwards.
AACTTTGCGCGCCGGACCGGATCTTCTGGTGCGACGGCTCGGCGGCGGAAAAAGAATATCTGACCGAACGCGCCGTCACGGAAGGCGTGCTCGTCCGGCTCGATCAAAAAAAACTTCCCGGCTGTTACTACCACCGCTCGAACGCGAACGACGTTGCGCGCGTCGAGCAATGCACTTACATCTGCACCGAGACCGAGGAGGACGCCGGGCCGACCAACAACTGGCTGGCGCCGAAAGCGATGTACACCAAGCTCCGCGCGCTATGCGACGGCGCGATGCGCGGACGGACTATGTACGTCGTGCCGTATCTCATGGGGCCATTGGGTTCGCCGCTGACAAAGGTCGGCATTGAGTTGACCGATTCGATCTACGTCGCGCTCAGCATGAGGATCATGACGCGGATGGGCCGCGTCGCTTACGAGCAACTTGGCGACGGCGCGGAGTTCAATCGCGGGTTGCATTGCATGTTGGATATCAACCCGGAGCGGCGTTACATCGCGCACTTCCCGCAGGACAATGCGATCATTTCCGTCGGCTCGAATTACGGCGGCAATGTGCTGCTCGGGAAAAAATGTCTAGCGTTGCGCATCGGTTCGTATCTCGGCCGGCGCGAGGGCTGGCTGGCGGAGCACATGTTGATCCTCGGCGTCGAATCTCCGGAGGGCGAGAAAACATTTGTCGCGGCGGCGTTTCCCAGCTCATGCGGCAAAACGAATTTTGCGATGATCGTCCCGCCGCCGCAGTTCAAGGGATGGAAAGTCTGGACGGTCGGCGACGATATCGCGTGGATGAAGCCGGGGCCGGATGGTCGTTTGTGGGCGATCAATCCCGAGTCCGGCTACTTCGGCGCCGTGCCCGGAACGAATTCCAAATCGAATCCGAACGCGATGACAATGATCCAGCACGACACGATCTTCACCAACGTCGCGCTCAAACCCGATGGCACGGTCTGGTGGGAAGGTCACGATGATCCGCCGCCGGCGGAATGTCTCGACTGGCGCGGCAACAAATGGACGCCCGAGTCGAAGGAGAAAGCGGCGCATCCGAATTCGCGCTTCGCCACGCCGATGATCAACAACCCGATGCTCGCGCCGGAGGCCGACGACCCCAAGGGCGTGCCGATCAGCGCGATCATTTTCGGCGGACGCCGCGCGGACACGTTGCCGCTCGTTTATCAGGCGTTCAACTGGATCCACGGAGTTTACGTCGGCGCGACAATGGGTTCGGAAACCACGGCGGCGGCGGTCGGCGGCGTGGGCCAGGTGCGCCGCGACCCGATGGCGATGCTGCCGTTCTGCGGCTACAACATGGGCGATTATTTCCGGCATTGGATCGGGATGCGCAAAAAAATAAAATTCCCGCCGCGCATTTATTACGTGAACTGGTTCCGCAAGGACGCCGAAGGAAAATATCTCTGGCCCGGCTTCGGCGAAAACATGCGTGTGCTCAAATGGATCGTGGATCGTTGCCGGGGCCGCGCGGACGCCGACGAGGCGCCGCTGGGCTGGGTGCCCGGGCCGCATTGTTTCGACATCAACGGCCTGCCGAATTTTTCGCGCGACACGCTCGCGAAGTTGCAATCCATCAACTACGAGGACTGGCGGCGCGAGATCATCAGCCACGACGAGTTGTTCATGAAAATCTATTCGCACCTGCCGAAGGAAATGATTTTCCAGCGCGAACTGCTCGTGTCGCGATTGTAGCGCGAGCTGCGGGCGGAGCTTGCGCCTCGGCGCAAATTCTCTGAAGCTGCTCCGCGCGACATGGCAAATTATCAAATCATCGGCGGCGATCACAAGGAATACGGCCCGGTCACGGCGGACGAAGTGCGTGAATGGATCGCCGAGGGCCGGCTCAGCGGCCAGTCGCTCGTGAAACTCGAAGGCACGAACGAATGGAAACCGCTGGCGATGTTCCCGGAATTTGCCGCGGCGCCGGGTCCGTTCCCCGAGCCGCCGCAATTGTCAACCAGCGGTGCGCCCGCCAACCCCACCTCGTGGACAGGCCTGATTCTCGCGCGCAAACCCGACCTGCGGATGGGAGAATGTTTGAACGGCGGGATGAGTTTTTTTCTGTCAAACCTCGGCTTCGTCATCGGCTGTGTTTTTCTGGCGTGGGCCGCGAATTTTCTGTTTGCGTTTTTTCCGCTGATCGGCGGCATCGTGCATCTGCTCCTGAGCGGCGTGGTGATGGGCGGACTTTACCTCGCCTGCCTGCGGCGGATGCGCGGTGAACCGGCTTCGATCGGCGACGTCTTCGCCGGATTCAAAAACAATTTCGTGCAACTGATGCTCGCGGGCGCGATCTCGAAAATGCTGACGCAAATCGGTTTCCTGGTTTGCACGCTGCCGGGAATCTATCTGGTGGTGGCGTGGGTGTTCGCGCTGCCGCTGGTGGCCGACCGGCGGCTCGAATTCTGGTCGGCGATGGAACTGAGCCGCAAGGTCGTCACGCGCGTCTGGCCGCAAATGGCGTTGCTGCTGCTGCTGGCATTTCTGCCGTTCATCATCGGCCAGGTCATCGTCAGCGTGAAACTTTTCGGCTTCCTGATGACGACTTGGACCGAAGCGAATCACGATCCGATGCGCTGGCTCGACTGGCTCCGGCAACACATGGATGAATTCATGAAACAACTGCTCTCGGCGGCGTTGATGGTTCAGATCGCGATGTTGTTAAGCCTGTTCTTTGCCGTCGGCGTCGTGGCGCGCGCGTATGAAAACCTCTTCGGCGAGCGCAAACCCTGAACCGCCCAGTCTCCAAACCGCGCGCGGCTGTGTGGCCACCAATGTCGCGCTGCCCGGCTTCGGTTCGCTCGCGGCCAAGCGCGCCGTCGGCTGGCCGCAGGCGGCGCTCACAGTTATCGGGTTTGCGCTCTCGGCAATTTTCGGCCTCCGGTTTTTGCTCTGGTTTCTCAAAAACATTTCGGCGCTTTACGGTGCGGATTCCGATCCGGTGGAAACGCTCCTCTCCATCTGGACCGCCGTGCGCTGGGCGCTGCTGGGCATCGGCCTGTTTGCAATTTCGTGGCTTTGGGCCGCCGCGACCAACGCCACAATCCTGCGCTCGGCCAAACGCGAAACCGAACGCGAGAAACCGCCGAAGCTGAATTGAACGTCCTGACCGAAGCGCGCTGACGGCACTGCCAAGCCCGGATGACGCCGTCAAAAATCAGTGCGCCCCGAAAGCGCGCCAGCGTCTTGGAGTGCGGTGGCTGGCGGGGAACGGGGCTGACACCGCTTTTCCTTCAGGCATACAGAACTCCAGCCAATACCGCGGGGCCGAGAGCGGTGTGTGCCCCTCACCCCTCACCCACCGCACTCCAAAACGCTGGCGCGCAATCGGTGCTGCCAATGCGAATGCCACCGCGAGCTTCCTCCGTGACGTGCCGGCGGCTTTCTGGCAATAATTCGGCATGGCAAAACTCAATGCTTCGCAAATCAAATCCGGGCTGGCCAAATTGCCCGACTGGAAACGCACGGGCGCTGTCATCTCACGCACGTTCGTGTTCAAGGATTTTGTGGCCGCGATTAAATTCACCAACGCCATCGCGCGTCTCGCGGAGAAGGCGTGGCATCATCCGGACATTGATATCCGTTGGAACAAGGTCACGCTCGCGCTGACGACGCACTCCGAAGGCGGGTTGACGGGGAAGGATTTCAAACTCGCGAAACAATTCGACTCGTTCGCCTGAAGCGCGCCGATTCACCATTCACGATTCACGTTCCGATGCCCTCTGCCCCGCCGCACACGAAAGCCGACGACGTCAAGGGCGTCTTCAAACACCACTTCGGCTACACGCCGCCGCACCTCGTCAAAGCGCCGGGCCGGCTCGAATTGCTCGGCAACCACACGGACTACAACGAAGGCGTCGTCATGTCCGTGGCCGTGGACCGTTACATCCAGATGGCCATTGCGCCGCGCACGGATGGGAAAATCGAACTCGTCTCGTCCGCGTTTCCGGAGTCCGAAATTTTCTGGATGAGCGAGATGAAAAAGAATCCCGCCGCGCCGTGGGCCGATTACGTGAAGGGCGTGCTCGCGCAGTTGCGCAAACGCGGCGTGAATTTTTCCGGCTTCAACGCCGCGATCTGGAGCAACATCCCGATGGGCGCGGGCATGAGCAGTTCCGCCGCGCTTGAAGTCGCCACCGCGCTGGCCGTGCGCAAATTATTTCCCTTCAGCCTCAGCGAAACCGGCGCGACCGTGCCGCCGAAACGAGACGAGCGCGGTCATCTCCCGCCGCTGGAAAAAGCGGAACGGATGTTCTTCGCGAAACTTTGCCGCGCGGCGGAGAATGAATTTGTCGGCGTGCCGTGCGGCATTCTTGATCAGGTCTCGTCGCTCTTCGGCAAGCCGTGGAACGTGATCAACATTGACTGCCGCTTCCTGACCGTGGACCACGCGCCGCTGGTCGGCGAGGCGATCATCGTCTTCAACTCGGGCGTGAAGCACGCGCTCGTCGGCGGTGAATACGCGGAGTTGCGGCAGAATTGCGAATCCGCCGCGAAGAAGCTCGGCGCGAAATCGCTGCGCTCGGTCGAGATGAAACTGTTGAAGCAGCATCAGGCCGCGCTCACGCCGCGCGAATACGAGTGCGCGCATCATGTCGTCAGCGAGATCGCGCGGGTGGTGGCGGGCGAACGCGCGTTGCGCGACGAAGACCACCGGCAGTTCGGCCAATACATGTTCGCAAGCCACGAAAGCTCACGCGACTCGCTCAAGAACAGCACGCCCGGACTCGACACGCTGGTGGAACTCGCCCGTAAACATCCCGGCTGTCTTGGGGCGCGGCTGACCGGCGGCGGCTTCGGCGGCTCGACCATCAACCTCGTCGCCTATCATCAAGCCGAAAAATTCATGGAGCACATGGCGCGCAGTTACGAAGCGCAGACCGGCCACAAAATGAAACCCATCGTCTGCCAGGTGGTCGAGGGGGCGAATTAAGAAACTTTCTGGGAATCAGGATTTCACCTTGAGCCGCGGTGGTTTTGGGTCTAATACTGGCTGGCGAAGGAAGCAGGCGGGGAAGGCGCGATGGTTTGCCGGCCTAGACTTATTTTCTCGTCGCTCCAGTTGTGGAACTAACCGTGCGGTTCGTACATCGCATCGGTGGTTCTCGGAAACCAATGCCCATGTTCGGCTGGAAAAAAGATAAAGAACGCGAGCGGTATTATCTGCTGCCCGGCATGGGCGGGCGCGCGTATCGCCGCAAGCAGAGCATCGTGCTCAAGGCGTCCATCGTGGTCGGAGTGATCGTGGCCGGAATTTTTGCGCTGGTGATGTGGCTCCTGCAAAGCTCGCCCAAGTGACGGTTGACGACCGGAAAAACGCAGAGACGCGGAGGCCGCGGAGAATCGCAGAGCTTCTCAAACATAACATCCCGGCACCGGTCAACTTCCGCTTTCAAAATCTCTGCGTCTCTTTGCGGCCTCTGCAGTGCTATCTCCCAACTTCATCGCGTTCTGCAAAGATTTTTGGTCCAGCCATTCAACCGCAGAGACGCGATATCCGCAGAGAAAGGCCGGCGAACAATAACCTCTGCGTCAATCGCGTCTCTGCGGTTCCTTCAGGCCGGTAATTTGGTTGCGGCTCCGCCGCTCGGTGTCTCGGCGTTTAACGAGCTGTCCGCTTATACGAACAAACTCGTCTTCCGCAGATTCACCGCGTCAATCAAGCCCTGGTCCGTCAGCTTCAACTCGGGAATCGGGGAGAGGCTCAGAAACGAAAGCGTCATGAACGGCGCTTCCAAGTCGCAACCCAGCGCGTGCGCCGCGGCGTTCAAACCCTCGATGCGCCGGATGACTTCGGCGAGCGGTTGATCGGAGACCAGTCCAGCCACCGGCAAGCCCAACTCCGCCTTCACCACGCCGTCCGCCACCGCGACCTGTCCGCCTTGAAGTTTTTCCAGCTCGCGGATGACGCATAAAATGTCCGCGTCGTTCGTGCCCACCACCACGACGTTGTGCGCGTCGTGCGCCACGGTCGAGCCGAGCGCGCCACCGCGAAGCTTGAAGCCGCGCACAAAACCCACGCCCACGTTCCCCGTCGCGCGGTGACGTTCGACGACGACCAACTTGAGAATATCGCGCGCGGGGTCGGAGACGACCTGACTGTTTTCAACACTGGGCGTCTCAATGATCTTCTTCGTCACGATCTGGTTCGGAACGATTTCGATAACGCGGATTTTTCCGGGCTCGGCTTTCACCGAGAAGTCTTTCGCCGCATCATAGCGCAGGTTCATTGTGCTGCGCGGTAATTGGACGACGGCGGGATGCGTCGCGAGATATTTCCCATTCTCAGCCACCAGTTTTCCTTTCTTCCAGGTCTGGCGGACAGAGAAATTCTTCAGGTCGTCGAAGACAACGAAGTCGGCCCAGAAACGCGGGGCGATGGCCCCGAAGTTTCGCAACCGGTAATGCCGCGCGGTGTTGATGCTGGCGATCTGGAACGCGGTGATGGGCGCTAGGCCGAGCGCGATGGACTTGCGGACGGCGTGGTCAATGTGGCCTTCGCCCGCCAGATCACCGGCGAGCTTGTCGTCGGTGGCGTAGGAGCAGTTGGCGAAGTTGTGCGCGTTCAGCAACGGGAGCAGGTGCGCCAGATTCCGTTCGGTGCTGCCTTCGCGCAGGAGAATGTGCATCCCGAGCCGCAACTTCTCGCGCGCCTCCTCGACCTCGGTGGACTCATGGTCCGACCGCACACCAGCGAGCGCGTAGGCGTTCAGATTTTTTCCGCGCAAGCCGGGCGCGTGGCCGTCAATGTTCTTGCCCTTGCCCGCTTCTATCTTCGCCAGTTCGCGTTCGTCGCCGAGATAGACGCCGGGGAAATTCATCAACTCCGCCACGCCCGCGATGCGTTCGTCGGCGATCATCAATTTCAAATCGTCCGCCGTGATGCGCGCGCCAGCCGTTTCGAGATGCGTGGCCGGAACGCAACTCGGCAACATGATGAAAAAATCCACCGGCAGATTCTTCGTGGATTCGAGCACGTAGCGGATGCCGTCGAGACCGAGGACGTTCGCGTATTCGTGTGGGTCAATCACCACCGCGCCCGTCCCGTGCGGCACGACCGCGCGCGCGAATTCCGGCGCGGTGAGCATCGAGCTTTCGACGTGGAAATGCCCGTCAATCAAACTCGGCGCGAGATACGAACCGTTGAGGTCAACGACTTGTTTTGCCTCGTACTCGCCGAAGCCGATCACGCGCCCGTCGTCCACCGCGACATTGGCCGGGTGGATTTCACCGCTCAGGACGTTGACGAGGCGGGCGTTCTGGAAGAGCAGTTCCGCCGGGCGCTCGCCGCGCGCGATACTGAGTTTGTGCTGGAGGTTGCGCATGACTCGTTTTGGCGAGTGTACCGCATCGGACCGGGAACGAAAATGCTTTTTGAAAATGGCGGGAGCGGCGGGGCTCGAACCCAATTCAAACCCAATAAAGACGGGCCTGAAAATTGCCCGCTTTCACAAATACCAGCAGCCAGCGCGGTTAAGTCCGCCCGCTGCCACAAATGCGGGATAGATGGTCAAACGCCAAAGCAACTGTGGCGTGTGTAAAAGTTAAGAGGATACCTTGGACGGTGGCCGAGCGCGCGCAGCGCGCCGGCCACCGGCTAAGGCTCCTTGTAGAATTCCTATGCCTGAGTGAAAAGGCGAAATGCAAACAGGCCGTGACTCGACAGAGACGACAACGGCGCGCACCGCGTTTTGAAAAGGAATTCTATTCAGCCTCAGCCCACCCACTCGGCGCAAAGGGCGAAGGCGCGGGAGAGTTCCGTCACCACCTGCACCCAGGGTTTCTTGCCGTCTTCCTGTTCGAGGATGTGCTCCTGCCCGGCGGGGATCAATTGCTAGCCTGGTTTCAGCGTTGCAAGAAGTGTTTCCAGCCGCTTGTAGCGTGGGCTTTTCCGCAACCAATAGTGCGCAAGATAGTGGCAAGTTGGGCAGAGGGTGAGCAGGTCCTCCAGCTTTGTCTCTTGAGGGCGCTTGTATTCGCTCAGGGGGTCGAGGTGGTGAACGTGGACAATCTGATTCTCGAAGTGGAAGCCGCAGGCGCGGCAGGTATGGCCGTCGCGTTCCTTCGTGGCTTTGACGAGTTTGGCGCTGCGGCGGATGCGGTAGCCTGTGATTTCCTCCTTGTCCCCCTCGAGGTCGGCGGCGTCTTCCTCGTTGCGCACGTCGAAGACGGCGGAACTCACCCGCTGTTCCTTCTTGCTCTTTTTGTCGATCCAAAGCGGGCGCACGTCTTTGGTGTAAAAGAACCAGCGATACTTGCGGTCCGGGTCATCATCGTTGCCGTGTGAACCGTAGAGGGTGCTTCGGATCTGCTTGAGCAGGACTTCGGCATCCGGGGACGGATTCTCGACCACATGCCCGAAGACAGCGCATATCCGCCTGCGGTGCGAGGCGGAGATAATCGACTCGTAGCGCTCGGGATCGGCCAAGTGCATCAAGGCGGAATGGATGCCGCAGACCTTGGAGACGGCGAAGTTCTCTCCGGCAGGGATTCCTTCGTAGATCGCCGCATGGCAGATCGCGGCGATCTTCTGCTTGAGCGTGGGGAGGTCCGTGGGGGCCGAATCCGCCGCGACGAGGCTCAGCACGCGCAGCGCGGCCACCAGCTCCCAGTATTTATTGCGCAGATACCAGGAGCCGGGGTTGGCGATGATGTGGGGGTAGCCGAAAAAGAGGCGCTCACTGTTGACCACCTGATCCGGCCCGGGGAACCAGCGCTCGGCGTAGGAACGTTTCTTCTGCGGGGAAATGTTCTCCATCGGCATCGCCCATAGGAATTCGACGTTGGCGAAGACGATCTTGGTTTGCTCAGATGCGCCCTCGAACTGATGGGCGACTTTTTCCTCGAAGTGCGCCTCGGAATCATCGAAGGCGGCGACGAAGCGCTCCCGGATGTCTTCGAAGGCCGCGGTCAGATCGAGCGGGTCGGGGTGGCCGGTGACGTAGCTCTTTCGCTTGAGGACGAAGCGGTCAAGAAACTCGTCAAAAACGCGATAGGCGTGGAAGCGTTGCCAGACGAAGGATGCGGAGTTCATAAGGCTTGGCCGATGGCCCAACTTGAGGCAAATGCCTGCTTCAATGCGTCGCGGTTCGTGGCGTCCTCCAGTTCGCTAATCATGAACGTCTTTCCGCCCGCATCTTTGATTGACGCCCCGATGTGCCAGCAGCGGCTGTCATCAACGATGATAGGAGTTCGTTAATTGTCATGGTTCTGTGCCTTCGCTTAGAAGCTTGAGATATTTGTCATACGCGTAAATGCGACCGCAATTGCGACCAGTGGTTTCGCGGGCAATGCCGAGTTTGGCGAGGTGTTTCATCGCTTAGCCTTGCTACCCTCTTTCTTACCCTCTTTTGAGGGTATTACCCTCTTTCGCCATTTTGCGCCCGGGCCGCGGCCAAGACATTCGATGCGCCCGGCGGTTTTTAAATCTCGCAACAAGAGCCGGATCATGTCGCGGCTGACGCCGGGGCAGGCTCGTTCCAGATCGGTAATGCCGAATTCGCCAACGGTGGCTTCAATGGCGTGTTCCACCAGTTCGGTTTTCGCGCCGCGCCGGGATTTCATGTCGCCGGCACGCTGCTCGAACTCGCCATAGGCGCGGCGGGCGATGGCGAGGAAATGATTCAGCCAGGGGAGCAGGTCGTGCTTGCTGTCGTGCCAGCGTTGGGAGCTTTTTTGCAGGACGTGGTAGTAATCTTCCTTCGCCTCTTCGACGAGGCGCTCCAAGCTGATGTAGCGCCCAACTTCGTAGCCGTGCTGGTACAGTGCGAGCAGGGTGAGCAGGCGCGACACGCGTCCGTTGCCGTCGCGGAACGGATGGATGCACAGGAAATCAAGAATGAGCGCACCGATGGCCACGAGCGGTGGGATGCGGTCTTGATCAATGGCGTGGCGATAGACGAGGCAGAGTTCGTCCACGGCGGCGGGGGTGGCTTTAGCGGAAACACACTTGAACCGGATGATGGGCGCAGCGCCGGGCCGGAGTTCGATGACTTCGTTGTTCACTTTCTTGAACTGGCCGGCGTCGCCGCTGCCTTCCTGGCAAAGCTGGTGCAGCCGGCGCATCAAGTCGGGGGTGATTTGAAGATGCTCCGCTTTCGTGTGGATGAGATTCAACGCGCTGCGGTAGCCGGCGATTTCCTGCTCGGAGCGGTCCTTTGGGCGGGCGTGGCCGAGGACGAGCGGGCGGAGGCGATCGGCGGCGACGGTGACGCCTTCGATGCGGTTGGAAGATTCGACGCTTTGCACGAGGGCCATTTCGCGCAGGGCTTTGAGGACCTGGGGCGATTGGCGGGTGTAAAGCTCCTGCTTGCCTTTGGCCTCGGCGAGATCGTTGAGCAGCCAGTTGGTGCTCATCGGCACGGCCAAGTCGCGGAGTCGGTTATTGCGGAATGAATTCATGCGGCCAAAGGTGCGGGCATCGTATTTCAACGCGGCGGACGGGCAACGAAAATTCCGCCACGCCATGGCGGATTGAACTTGGAATCAGTTCGAGGAAAATGGCGGGAGCGGCGGGGCTCGAACCCGTAACCTCTGCCGTGACAGGGCAGCGCTCTAACCAATTGAGCTACGCCCCCGCTTGGGGAGTCGCAAGTTAGGGAAACATTCTCCACCGGTCAAAGAAAAAATATTCGGGCAGCAGACGCCAAGGAGGTGGGGGTGGGGAACCCCGCTGAAGAAACGTGCTGCTACCCGAATGACCGCAGCATAATGAGCCAGTTGGATTTGTCAAAGTCATTCTTGTCCGAATTCAACCCGGTTATCCACCGGTTCTTCACAACGCGAACGGTCATCCCTCGCTCGACATCGCCCCCGCTCCGCCGCATCCTGCCAGCGCATGGCTTTTGATTCCAACGATCCGCTTGACCAGCTTTGGCGCGAATACAGCCTCGCCTTCCGCGAGTTCGACGACATCACGCTGGCCCGCTGGCTCGCCCAAACCCTCGGCCAGATCCAAGGCAAAGCCTGGCGGCAATCGCATCCCCTCGTCGGCGCGTACCGGCTCGCCTCCCAAGTCGGCCATGACAAACAAATCTGGCACAAGCGCCTGGCCACGCCGCCCGCCGCCTATGCGGAATCGGCCTGCTGCCGGGCGCCGCTGCTGCCGCTGCTCACGCGCGACGTGCGCGGGGACGGCCTCATCTGTCAGCATTGCAACGAAACACTCGTCGCGTTCGAAGACATCGCGACAGAAATCCGGCCCGATGTGGAAAACTGGGCGGCGCAATATGACCCGGTCCACGCCGTCGCGCATTGGGACGACCGCCAGCGCAAGAGCGCCGGCAATTACGACCGCGCGTACGAAAACGCCGCGCAAGAAGCCGAACGCCTGCTCGCCCGCGCCGGCGGTGAACTGGCGCCGAAGCTCCTGAATTTCTATCCCGCGATCATCTGGGAGGACCATGATGAATGTCTGGAAGTCCGGCCGGAAGACATCCAGTTCGAGGCAAAGTAATCCCGATACCGGCGCGACGCCCCGCGGCACAACCGATCCGTCAAATCTCCACTTTGAACTCCTCGCCTGGTTCGACGACGACACAAAGGCCGCGAGCTGTTCGCGATCGGATCCGGGTAAGGATGCCCCTGTGCGGTATCTGAGTGCGAATTTCATTGATTATTTACCGCTCAGGCCTCACGGGTTTGCCACTTCATCAGAAGTGGATCCGTTGAACTGTTCCCCAACCAAGCCTCAATATGACCAATCTCAAACACCTCCTCGCTGGTCGCGCGACCGTCACGCTGGCCGCCCTGCGCGCGGCCGCCGTCACCACGACCGGCATCTACGACCATCCCTCAAATAATACGAATCAGGTGGATCAGGATGCGCACTTTTTCTCCGGCACCGGCGGCGCCAACGCCGCGAACGTCATTTCCGTCGGCGCGTTCACGCCCCAGATGCTCGCCGCTTTCAACAGCGACCTCGGCGGCGTGTTCACCTTCGACAACGTGGCCGTCAACGCGAACGTCACCACCGTTTCGCTTTCCTACGGCACGGTTCAGTCCAAGTCGTTGACCCTGGGGCAGGGCTCGCCCGGCACGCTCACGTCGGTCAACACGATTTTCTCCGAGCCGATCTCCAGCGATCAGGTGGGCGTGAAAAACATCAGCGCCTTCACGCCGGACTTTACCTTTGTGTTCTCCTCCTTCGCAAACAACTTTGGCGCACCCGACCTAGGTGTAACAGAATTTGGGTTCACGTTTCTCTCGCAAGGGATTTCCAGCCCGGTCAATTATGGTCTGCTCAAAGCCACCGCCAGTTTCAGCGGCGGCGGCACCGTCACGGCGGCGGCCGTGGTCAATACCACGCGCACCAACGGCGATACATTTTACGGCTTCAGCGCGCCAGCGGGTCAGACCATCACGCAAGTCACGATGCCGGTCGGGGTGACGGGCGACGCCTTCATTGACGATGTTGGTTTCACCACGCAGGCCGCCACACCGGAACCCACCACGGTCGCGTTGGTGGCTGTGGGAGCGATCGGTTTCTTCGTCAGCCGGCGGCGGCGAAACGGCTGAACCGCCGCAGCCGATCAAATCTGCACCTTGAACTGCTCGCCCTTCTTCAACGACGACACGAACGCGGCGAGGAGTTGCGGGATTTGTTCGAGGTCTTTCAGGCTCACGACCTCGACGGGCGAGTGCATGTAACGGTTCGGCAGGCTGATCAGTGCGCTCGCGATGCCGCCGCGCGTCCAAAAAATCGCGTCTGTGTCCGTGCCGCTCGTGCTCGACATCGCTTCGTGTTGCAGCGAAATCTTTTTCTTCGCGGCGACCTCCTCCAATCGCTTCACCACTTCGGGATGATTGCAGCCGCCGTGCGTGAGCGCCGGACCTTTGCCGACCTTCACATCGCCGTGCTGCATCTTGCTCACGGTCGGATAATCCGTTGCGTGCGTCACGTCCACCACGAGCGCGATGTCGGGCTTGAGCGAATACGCGATCTGCCGCGCACCGAGCAAACCGACTTCCTCCTGCACATTCGAGACAGCGCAAACCTCCGCGTGCAACGGCGCTTTGGACTCCTTCAACAACCGCAACGCTTCGATCACGGCGAACGTGCCGATGCGATTGTCAAACGCCCGCGCCACCGCCAGATCGCCGCGCAAAATGTCGAACTCGTCCACCAGCGTGATGGGATCGCCGACGCGGATGACTTTTTCCGCTTCCTTTCGCGACGCCACGCCGATGTCTATGAAAATTTCATGAATCTTCGGCGGCTTCGGATCGCCTTCCAGCTTCATCAAGTGCGGCGCGACGTTGCCGACGACGCCCTTTACCGGCCCGCCGCGTGTGTGGATGACGATGCGTTGCGCCTTCGTGATGGCCGCGTCCACGCCGCCCATTTTGCGGACGTAAATGAAACCGTTGTCGTCAATGTAATTCACCGCCATCGCGATCTCGTCCGCGTGGCCGGCGAGCATGATGCGCGGCGAGCCGCCTTTGTTCAGCACGGCCACGCAATTGCCGTAGGCGTCGGAAAAAGTTTCGTCGGCAAATTGTTTGGCGTAATCGAGCCAGACGCGTTGCCCGCGCGTCTCGTGGCCAACGGGGCTGGGCGTGTTGACGAGCGTTTTGAGAAAGTGCAGAGAGGGTTCGCGCATGGCGGGAAATTACGCAGACCGGCGGCGGGCGTCGAGAAATACCCGCAGAACCAGGGGCCAATTACCCAAACACCCAAAGACCCAATCTCCGGACTTTGGGTGCTTGGGTGTTTGGGTAATTGGGTACTTTTCTTCCTCTCCTTCGCGCGTGACGCGGCGCCGCCGTTCGAGTATTCGTTGGCCACCGATCATGCTCTGGCTATCACAACGACAGCTCGGTTCGAAGGACCCCGCGGTCAGGCGCAAGGCGATGCAGGAGCTTTGCCAAGCGCCCGACGCGCGCGCGCTCGCCGCTTTCCGCACCGCGCTCGCCGACGACGACGTGGAAGTTCGGCGGCTGGCCACGACGGCGCTCGCCAAACTTGAGGATGATAACAAGATCGAACCGCTGCTCACCGCGCTCCGCGACCGCGACCCGGAAGTGGTCAAGACCGCGATCACCGGCCTCAAACGTTCCATTGATCCCAACGTCATCGCGGCCATCGCGCCGCTGGTCCGCAACGTGGACGCGGGCGTGCGCGGTCACGCCGGGGCCGCGTTGGAAGCCGCCGGTTGGAAACCCACACGCCGCGAGGACGAAATCTGGTTCGCCGTTTCGCGGAATCAATTCCTCCGCGCCGCCGCCTGCGGCACCGCCGCCATCCCCGCGCTCGAATCGGTCCTCAGCAGCGGCCCATATAATTTTCGCGTCGCCGCCGTCGAGGCGCTCGGCAAGATTGACGACGACCGCGCGTTGCGTCCGTTGCTCAGCGCGTTGAAATCTCCCGACTCCTCGGTATGCGTCGCCGCCATTGACGTGCTGACCAAACGCGGCGAAGCCCAGGCCATCCCCGGCATCATCAGCTTGCTGCGGCACAAGGAACCCGCGGCCCGCGTCGCCGCGACCGAATCCCTCGGACGGCTCGGCGCGAAGCAAGCCATCGAACCGCTCCGCTCGCTGCTCAAAGATCCGTCGTGGGACGTGCGCCGCGCTACCGCCGAGACGCTGGGCCGGCTCAAGGATGCGAAGTCCGTCGAGGCGCTCTCGACCAATCTCAACGATCTGGACGCCGACGTGCGCGAAGCGACGGCGCTGGCGCTCGGCAGCTTGAGCGACCGCCGCGCCATCGGGGCGTTGGTGAAGTCGCTGAAAGACTCGACGAGCGGCGTGCGGCGCATCGCGGCGGCGGCGCTCTCGCGGATTGACGAGGACTGGAGCGCGTCGCCCGAAGCGCAGGTGGCGATTGAAGAATTGAAAACTTCCCTGACCGACAAGGATCCGGACGTGCGCTATCTCGTCGGGCGATTGCTCGTCAGTCTCGGTCAGGCCGCGCCGGAAAGCGCCGCGTTGCCGCCCGGCGACGCGACCGCCGCGTCCACGCCGGAGAAACGCCGCAAGCTGGCCGTGAGTTTATTCGCCGCCGTGTTGTGCGATGCCGACCGCGATCTGCGTCAGGCCGCGGCGGAAGCGTTGGGCCGGCTGGGCGACCCGCGCGCGCAATCCGCCCTCGCGCGCGCGATGACGGATGCCGACACCGGCGTGCGCGTGGCGGCGGAAGCGGCGTTGAAATCACTCCCCGCCCGCGCGCCGGCGTGAACTTCAAATCTTAATCATAATCTTTTTCTTAATCTTAATCCTTCCCCGGTTCGTTCATGGAGAGATTAAGATTAAGAAAAAGATTACGATTAAGACCGGGACGAAAAATCACCATTCCTTTGTCCGATGGAATATGAGATGATCAAACCGCCGTTATGAATGTGACCATCGCCCCAGGTGCCAGCCTTCGCCGGATTGCGGAGATCGTCCGCAACGCGATGCTCCGTGGCCCGGATGCTTGGAAGGGTGGCTCACTGCCGGAGCGCAACGTTAAACCGAATCCAGCGGACAATCTGCTTCCGACCGACCGCGATGTGGTCGAACTATTCACGCTGCTCCGGGAACGTGCGACTCCCTATCTGCTGGTGGGCGGCATTGCGATGCTCCGCTATGTCGAGGGACGGAACACCGAAGACATTGACCTCCTCATGTCATTGCCTTCGTTGAAGCAACTCCCTGAAATTTCCATCGAGGAGCAGAACGAATATTTCATCCGGGGCCGCATTGGCAACGTGCGGGTGAAAGTGTTGCTGACGGCCAATGCTCTCTTTGCCGAGGTGAAGCAAGGTTTCGGGACCACGCACCGGTTCGCGGAACTGGACGTTTCGACCGCGACGCCGGAAGGGCTGGTTCTGCTCAAGCTCTACGCGCTGCCCTCCCTCTACCGGCAGGGATTGTTTGACCGCGTGTCGGTGTACGAATCGGATATCGCAAGTCTCCTCCAGCGGCACCGGCCCGCCGTCGAACCGCTGCTCCAGCGATTGCAACCCCACTTGGAAGCGGGCGACCTCCATGAACTCCGGGGAATCGTGCGCGACATCGAAGCGCGAATCGCCCGCTTCGAGCAACTCAAGAAGCCTTGATCTGGCGGCGAAAACAGCGCTCGACTTGGCGGCTATCCGCTAGGGCTGGCCCGGGGCCAAGACAACCCGAAATCCAACCGAGTAATACCCGGAACCTGGCAAGCGATAGTCGCGAAACGCCGACCGGCAATGCCACGCATAGTAAGTCCAACTGCCGCCACGATGCACGCGGTACAGACCGGTGGCAGGCCCCTGTGGATCGGTCGCACTTCCGCCAAGATAGGGGCCGTACCAGTCTTGGCACCACTCGAATACATTCCCATGCATGTCGTACAACCCCCAAGGATTTGGTTGCTTCTGCCCCACGGCGTGCGTTTGGTTCGTGCTGTTGTCGAAGTCCCACTCGTACTGGTTAGCGTTCGTATAACCTAGATCATCCCCGTAATTAAACCGCGTGGAAGTCCAAGCCCGGCATGCATACTCCCACTCCGCCTCCGTCGGGAGACGATAGACACAATTAGTCGGAATCCGACCAGCATTCCGTTCCTGCTGCGTGAGTTGGTTACAGTAACTAGTGGCATCGTTCCAGCTCACCTGCTCCACCGGGTGGTTGGAGTCGCCGAGAAACCAACTCGGATTGCTACCGATCACTGCCTGATAATCCTTTTGCGCCAATTCGTATTTCCCCATCCAGAATCCTCGGCTGATCGTTACTGCCGTCTGCGGACCCTCGTTGGCGTCGCGGTCCACTTCGTTGGTCGGGCTGCCCATCCTGAAAGTGCCGGGAGGAATGAACACCATGTTTGTGGGTGCTGTCTGTTGGCGTGCGCGATAAAATCGCCGGCCTGTAGCCGGGAACGTTGAATCAAACCACAAATAGTTCGTGGCTGGGAGTTGGAGAAACACCAAGCAATGCCAATTGTTCGTTTGGGCAACATCCGTTATGTATTCAATCGCATACACCGCACCTACCGCGCCCGTGATGCTCAGCCCAGCATACAGTTGAATGCCCAAACCAGCCTGATTCTGAGGGTAGACCCATGGCACCACTGCTAAAACGGACAAGCTCAACACCAAAAGGAAGCGAAGTGAACTGTAACCTCCGAAAACTGCTTTTCGAACTTGGGTTGATGGTTGCAGTTCAGTTCTCGGTGTGGCTGGTTTGATATCGGCTACTCCCGTTTGCGTCTGCGCCGGCAGGTGAGTTTTCATGGAGTTTATTGTGAGCTTCATTCTCTGCTGCTTCCAGTTCTTTCTCAACAATCCCGAGCTTTTTGCAAAGTTTCCGGGGTGCTCTTAATCCGAGCATGAGCGAATTGGGGAAGGATTAAAATTAAGAGAAAGATTACGATCAGGACCGGGATGGTACATCACGGTTTCTTGAAGAAAAGTTCCTCCACGTTCCACGTGAGGTGATAGGGCGAGATGACCGAGGGGCGCAGATTCCCGAGGCCGGGCCGCGCGGCGGCGAAGTGGAGCGGCGTGACGGTGTAGATCATCAGCATCTGTTCGGCAAGGATCGCCTGCACTTCGTCGTAAAGTTTTTTCCGCGCCGCGAAATCCATCGTGCGCATCTGCGCGTCCATCAGGAAATCAATCCGCGCCTCCCAGTCCGTGGCCGGCGCGCGCTGGTTGGGAAACCATTGGTGCAATTGCTCGCTGGATTTCAGGACGAGCGATTGCGCGGTCGGATCCATTCCGCCGCCGCCGAGACCCATCAGCACGCCTTCGTAATCGAAGCTGCCGTTGATCCGTTGGATGAGCATTTCGTACGGCACGGTCTGCGGCGTGACCTTGAAACCGAACTGGCTCAGTTGCTCCGCCACGACCTTCACCGCCGCTTCACGCAGCGGATTGCCGCCGTTCGAGAGCAGGGTGAACTCGATCACGTTGCCCTCCGCGTCCTCAAACTTTCCGTCGCCGTTGCGATCCTGAATGCCAATGCCCGCGAGCAACGTCTTCGCGCGCGCCGGGTCGTAACCGAATTTTGCGACGCCGGGATTGTTCCACTTCGGATTCTCGCCGCCGAGAAATGTGAGGCTCGCGATGGCGCGTCCGCCGTAGGCTTCGCGCACGAGCCGGTCGCGGTCAATCGCGCACGAGACCGCCTGCCGGAAAATTTTCTCGCGAAACCATTTCGCCTTCACCGGCGGCACGATTGGTTTGCCGTTGGCGACGGTGTTGGTGTTCAAGTTGAACCAGAGAAAATCCCGCTCCGAACCGGGGCCGAGTTCGATGAGTTGATATTTTCCGGACGGCAGGCCCGCTTGAAACGTGGCGAAGTCCTCGGTGCGCGTGTGGTCGCAGACATCGCTGTGACCATCGAGGAACGCGCGTTGCGCCGCGCCCGGCCCGCCGAATTCGATGCGCACTTCATCGAGATACGGCAGCCGCCGCCCGGTCTTGTCGGCGACCCAGAACTCGGGGTTGCGTTCGAGCAGCGCGAATTTGCCGGGCGAATATTCTTTGAGACGGAACGGCCCGGCGCCGACGATTCTATCCGGCCGCGTCTTGACGGAATACGAACTGAGAAACTGGCGCGCGGCCACATCGCGACCGAGGCTGTGCTTCGGGAGGATGGACACGCCGCCGAAAAATTCGAGGAACGGCGCGAACGCGACCGGCGTCACCACGCGCACGGTGACCTCGTCCACCTTGCTCACGACAAAGTTTTTTCCGTCCACGCGGAAAAAATCGTAGGTCATGCGGTTCATGTCCGGGTTGAACATCACTTCGTTCCAGGTGAAGACCACGTCGTCCGCCGTGAGCGGTTCGCCGTCGCTCCAGCGCAAACCCGGGCGCAATTTGAACGTCCACGTCCTGCCGTCCGGGGTGGTGCTCCACGATTCCGCCAGGCCGGGCCGCGGTTCCCCGCTGAGCAGGTCGGTGGCGATCAGGCCGGCGAAAAGCAAACGGATGACGGAGTCGGAGGCGGCGTCGGTCGCCAGGACGGGATTGAAAGTGCGCGGCTCACTGGCCGTGACGAGCGTCAACCGCCCACCGGATTGGCCCGGTTCGCACGCGGCGACCGCCGCCGAGGGTAGCGGATGGCCGGCGGCCGGCGGCTTGGGCGGCGGCATCTTTTGGCCGCAGCCCGGCAGCCACGCGAGCGTTGCGAGGAGAAAAAATGGTGCAAGACGAAATGTTTTCATCACGTTGACGCGTTTGATAACGCAACGATGCCCGGTCAGCAAGACTCCGGCGCGGGAAAAATTGTTTGGTGAGAAACGATTCTGGACGCGGCTTTTCATTTTGCCCTCAAGGCGGCGGCACAATCCGCCGATAACACGAAAGCCCGATGAGTGGTTGCGGTCGGGGCCGGGCGGCGCAATGAAGCAAATCCTCATCTTAGACGACGAGCAGGCGATTCGCCGTGCCGGCGACGGTGGCCGGCGGATTCCCATTGTCACGGTGACGGCGGACGCGATGGTCGGCGACCGGGAGAAATGTTTGCAGGCCGGCATGGATGATTACCTCAGCAAGCCGGTCTCGGCACCGGTGCTGGCGGCGGCGTTGCAACGCTGGTGCGCGGTGAAGTCTCCGGACCCGCACCCGTCCGCCGCGGGCGACGCTCCCGCCGCCACGGCGGAAATCTGGGATCAAACCGCGGCGCTGAAACTCACGGACGGCGACCTGGCGTTGCTGCGGCAGTTGGCGAAATCATTTTGTGACCACGCGCCCGAACTGCTGGGAAGATTTCCCGGCGCGATCGAACGGCAGGACCCCATCACGATCACGATCGCGGCCCACACGCTGAAAGGTTCGGCGCGGATGTTCTTCGCCTCAGCTTTTGTCTCTTTGTTCATTCGCGCTTTCTTTGTAGCGCATCCCCTCCAAGGTGCCCATCAAACCGGGTTAAGCCCACTCCGCCTTGCAAAACTTTTCCTGAAAGGCGAAGACGGCCAGCGCCCCGTCTTGAAGTATCACCCGAAGCTCGCGACCGATCCGCACTTCAAGGATTACGTTTTGTTCCATGAGTATTTCCACGGCGACAACGGACGTGGCGTCGGTGCATCTCATCAAACCGGCTGGATCGGACTCGTGGCGAAGCTGCTTCAGCCGAGGAATATGGCGGCGAAGAAAACTACTTCGCTCAAACCGGCCAAGGCCGCCGCCAAACCCCGCGCCCAACAACCGGCGCTGGTTGCGGCATGAATCCCGTTGAGAGTCCCGGATGACGCGAGCGCGTGGCAGTGTGATGAAATCGAATCGCGTTCGGGCGCGAATAATCCCAAAGGGATTGCGGCCTCCAGCCCAAGGTTGGCGCAGCGCCTACCTTGGGTGAACGTGACAAATTGGAATCAACCCCAACGGGGTTGTGGCGAACGGTGCGCGCGACGGTGCGAATAAAGATCCACGCCCAAAGGGCGTGGTATTGAGAAGTGGCCTCTATAAGAGGCCAAAAACGCTTTCGTGCAAACGGTAACACCTCCTGAATTCGACAGTCTCGGTGCTGGCCACGGCTTCACAGTCTGCAATCGGACTGCTTTGCGGCAGCCGGACACAATCCGCTCAAGCCGCATTCAGTACTGCACAAAGAAAGACCGAAACCGCATAGCGATGTCTCTGACCACGTGCAAAGCACGTGGTTTCCTTGATGAACAATGAATCCTTACACCTTGTCGCAACCGGAGAAGAGTTCGTTCCAATCACAACGAAGCGTGGCGCGCAAGCTCGCAAGCGTTGGAAGGCTGGGAAAGTTCTCACCAGCTTCCACGTTTTGAATGTATCGGGCGCTCACACCGACTTTTTCTGCAAGTTCCTCTTGAGTCAAATCCCGGCGTGCCCGCAATGCGGCCACGTTCTTTCCGAGCCGCGTTCGGTGCGGACAGGATTCGGGTTTGCGCGACGGCATACTCGAATCCTCTCGAAAAGCCTCGCAGCCAAACACGAGGCTTTACTTCGTGATCCGTTTCCTCCTTAATCTTTGGAAAACGTGAACGCAGCCGAATCTCGAAAACCGAGACTTGCTGAAACGGACTGTTTCCGGTTCAATGGCGATGTTCGCTCAGAAACAACGATGTAAACGAATCGAAAACTGGCACTTCCCCCTTCGTTGTGGCGGATGAGCCACGCACACAGGAGAAAACTATGAAAAAGCTCGTGACCATTGCCGGGGCATTTGTGCTCTGCGGAATTATTGGATTCTCGGCGCACGCTCAGAATTTGTTGCTCAACGGCAGCTTCGAGTCTCCCGCCATTCCGGCTAATGCTATTTCGACTGCCACTCCAACCTCCTGGCAGGGGAACGGTAGTCCATTCATCCGTGTGTTGAACGGAAACTATGGTGTTCCGGAATATTCTGGGCCACAGGATGGCCAGCAGTACGCCGCGATCGGCGGCGGGGCTGCGTTGTCTCAAGCATTCACCATCACGACCGCAGGAACGTATGAGCTTAGGTGGTTCGACAATGCAGGTGACCACCCGGATGCCCACTGCCATTGAATTAAGGAAATCATAATCAGAACACGAGTTTTCTGACGCGGCGTTGGAAATGGTAGGAACGGGCAGGCGAGCTTTCCCTCCGTTCGACTTTGCGTCCGGGACGCACACTTACCGGATTGGCCACGAACCATTCCGTCAATTCACTCAACACCCGCTCCGCGCTCACGCGGCTGCTTAACAATTCGATCAGCCGATGCTTGATCGCATGGACGCTCACCGCGCGGTTCACTTGCGCGGGTTGTTTCCGGGTCACGCTTCGCACCGCCAGTCGTTCCCGCGCAGGCCCGATCACCACGCTCTCCACATTGCTCAACAGCACCGTCGCGTGAAAGTCTTGTTTCACCGCCGCCACGGTCTGGCCACTGCTGTGTTCCAAGTCCAACCGCCCTTTCAATCTTCCGTAATACGTTTCATGTCCCCACCGCTCCCAGTACACCGCCGCCAGCGCGTCTGCCGAATAAACCGTCTCCTCCAGCAGCGAGGTCGCCAACACTTCGAGTTCGCCGGTGGACAACCGCACCGTCACCAGCCGCACCACCAGTTCCAGCGGCCAGCCGCCTTCGCGCAATACAACCCGGCAAGACGGCGGCGCGGGCAACGTCACGATCCGACTCACGCCCGCCTCATCCCTCGCGAACAACTCCTGCACGGCGGCAAAACTTCCCTTGGAACAACGGCTTACGAAATGCGCCTGCACCGAGCGCACCGCCGCGAACCACCCATAGCCCGTGTAGCCGCGATCATTGATGAGCACGTCGCCCGGCTGCACGGCGGCCAGGTGTTCGTGCGCCATCGCGGTTTCGGCCACGGTCGAGGCGGCCAGCCGGCCTTCCACGGCCACTTCGTTAAGCACATCGTAGAGCACCGACACGCGCGCCTGCGGATAACGCTCCTGCAACCCGTGACGATTGACGCATTGCACCCAGCCGAAGTGCTCGCCCAGCGCGTCACTGCTGGGGAAACGCACGAGTGAACTGTCCACGCCCAGCAGCCGATGACCCAGCCAGCGTTGGACGAGCGCACCGTGCGTCTGGCCGTACACCGTGTCGAGGACGGTGCGGTTCAGCTCGACAAAGGCAGTGGCTTGCAGTTTGGCACGCCCATGAGTCAGCGCGGAAGCCGACACCGATTGAGATGGGAGACCCTGTTGCAGTTGGAAGAAAAACTCATGCGCGTGAGTCTGGAGTGACTTCAAACTTTTCTGGAGCAAGAGGAGCATGAGGATGGGGAAAGTCAGTTTGCGTTCGCGCGTGAAATCGGCGGGATGCCGCCGATGCCGCCGGCAGAACGCGGGCGTGATGATCTGCGCACGGAGCAGCACAATGAGTTCGAGTGCGCGTTGTCGAAGGGAAATGTCGTTTCGCATCCCCAGTGTACAAGCAGATTGTATTTACTTTGTACATTCAAAATCTTCACTTCGTATTCTTCTTTCAATGGCAGTGACCCGGATGCCTCCCCCTATTCAGTGACCGTCAGTTCCGGGGCTGGCGTGGTGGCGAGCACAAGCCTGAATGCTTCACATTTCCCGAACTGGGTTTCCCACTCCATGCAGTTGAGCTTAAACCCAGGCTCATACACGCTCGTCTTCCAGTCAACAGGGCCAGCCTTCGGACTTGCCACGCTGCTTGACAATGTTTCCTTACCGTCACAGGTGCTAGATTTCTATGTTTACATCCCATCGCAGTTTGCAAACGAAACCCCCGATGGCGACCTTTCATTTTGCTCTGACGACTTGATTCGATGCCAAGTGATAACAACCGTTCCGGCTGGATATTCTGTGATTTGGATGATTGACCCGAGCGATACCAGTCCTAGCAGTGAAACCTATTTCGTGGCCAGCCCAAACAGTGGTGTTGGATCGTCTTTCGACTTCAACTTGGCGTCCCTCATCGGCTGGCCCAATTACGCGCCGACGGAGGCAGGCAGACACTACGAACCGCGCCCATTACTCGGGTTCACCGTGACGGCTACGCTTGTTGACGGCGCTGGAAACATTGTGGGCAATCCACGCGCCAAAACAATTCAACAATCCGATTTGGGGCAACTCCGTCAGGAATATGTTGATTTTCCTGTCACGGGGGGCGTGCCCGATGTCTCCGATTTCACCGGAGCACATCCGGAGCTAAATTTCGGCGATTACCCAAACTGGGGGTTGGTGACGGGATGGGCAGTGAATGCTGCCGCCGGGGTCGTCGCGGACGCTGGCGGAGGAGTTCCGCCAATCACCACCTCGGTATCCTCCTGTTATAGGAATCCAGTGCATCACGCAAACGTGTACCTTCTGGAGGTGCATAAGCCGGTGAAGTGGGGAAGCCAACACCTGTACGGAGCGGCTGTGGATTTTCGAGTCAGCGACTTCAACGCGGACGGTAAAGACCATAAAGACTACAACCTTCTAAAACGTTTTGCTGACAATTACGGCAAGGTCGTACCGGAAGGTGTGGTTAACCACGTGCATGTGCAACAGAAGTAAACAGCCCCGGATTTCCTCTCGGCGTAGCGCAAGGGAGCGGGTCATGATTTTCCACTGCGTAGCGGTGGCGAATTAACGGCGCTGCATTCAGGTCAGGGAAAATTTGAGCCCCTTCACGTCGGCTGCTACGGGTAAAAAGTTTTCCCACCTTCGCCGTCCCGCCCGCCCCAACGGGGTTGTGGCAAATCCGCCCCGACACCGAACGAATGATTTTGGTCGCAACCCCGTTGGGGTTGGTTTCCATTTTCGGACCATCCCCAAGGTAGCTCGTTCCTCGCAACCTTGGGCTGATGGTCGGAATCCCGTTGGGATTCATTTACAGTGGCGGTCTAGGCTGGGCTAGGCTGGGCTGTTGTGCTCATGGGCGGGAATTGTCTTTGCCGCACCCTGTAAGGTTTCCCCTCCCGCCCCGACCAACTGCCGTCATGAACGAACACTTCGACGTCATCATCATCGGCACGGGCGCGGGCGGCGGCACGCTGTTGAATCGCCTTGCGCCCAGCGGCAAAAACATTCTTGTGCTGGAGCGTGGACCGTTTCTGCCACGCGAGAAGGAGAACTGGAGCTACAAAGGTTCATTCAAGTATTATTCGTCCGAGAAGATGTTCAACAAGGACGGCGGCGAGATTTATCCGGGCTTCAGTTATCACGTCGGCGGCAACACGAAGGTTTATGGTGCGGCGCTGTTCCGGTTGCGCGAAAAGGATTTTGAATCGTTCCGCCATCGCGATGGAATTTCGCCCGAGTGGCCGATCAAGTATCGCGATTGGGAGAATTATTACACGCAGGCCGAGGAGTTATTCCAGGTTCACGGCAAGGCCGGCGAAGACCCGACCGAGCCGTGGCGCGCGCAGGATTATCCGTTCCCGCCGATCAGTCACGAACCGCGCATCGCGGAAGTGTTTCAAACGCTCAAGGCGCGCGGCCTCAAGCCCTATCCCGCGCCGATGGGCGTGCGCCTCAACGAAGCCGCGATGCACAGCAGCCCCTGCATCCGTTGCGCGACGTGCGACGGTTACCCCTGCATGGTCGGCGCGAAATCAGACGCGGATGTTCTTGGTGTCCGGCCCGTGATGGACAAGTCGAACGTCACGCTCGTCACGGAGGCGAAAGTTTTGCGGCTGCTAACCAGCGCGTCGGGTCGCGAAATCAGCGGCGTCGTGGCCGAAGTGAAAGGTGAGCCGACGACGTTTACCGGCGACATCGTCGTCGTGTCATGCGGCGCAGTGAATTCAGCGGCGTTGCTGCTGCGTTCGGCGAATGAGAAACATCCGCGAGGTCTGGCGAACAATTCCTCCGGGCTCGTGGGTCGCAATTTGATGAAGCACGTCCTTGGTTCGCTCATCGCGGTCACGAACGCTAAGATCAATCCGTCGAAGTTCCAAAAGACGATGGCGATCAATGATTTTTATTGGGGCGAACCGGGCTACGAATTTCCGATGGGCAACATCCAACTCATGGGCAAGACAGTCATGGACGGCCTCGTCGGCCAGGAAGCCAAATACGCGCCGCTCACGCTGGAAGAAGTCGCGAAGTGTTCGGTGGATTGGTGGCTCACGACGGAAGATTTGCCCGACACGCGCAACCAAGTCCGCACTGACGGCGACAAGATCGTGATTGATTACACCGAGAACAACAGCGAACCGTTCGCGCGTCTGAACGCGCGTTGGGAAAACATTCTGCGGGAGATTGATTCGGAGAATTCACCGAAGGCCACAACCGGATATTTCCAAACCAAGATGCCAATGCACAGCCTCGGCCACCAGGTCGGCACGTGCAAATTTGGCGAAGACCCGAAAACATCCGTGCTGGACTTGAATTGCCGCGCTCACGACGTGGACAACCTTTACGTCGTGGACGGCAGCTTCTTCGTTTCGAGCGGTGCAGTAAATCCGACACTCACTATCGTTGCCAACGCCTTACGCGTGGGGGATCATTTGCTCCAGCGACTCGGAGCGAGTGACGTCGCAATGCAGCGTGTGAACGGAACTTTGAAGACGCCGATTACGCCCCAACTCGCGGTCGCGTGATACGGCTGTAAGTTTTGGAGACTCATCCCCGACGAACGGGTATGCAAAAGCAATTACTCATCAAAGCAATCGTTGGGATGTCGGTCAGCTTCTCTGCGGCGAATCTCCACGCGGACGTTTCATTAGCACAGCCGGTCATCAACAACATCACGGCGAGCGACGGACAAATCACTTTAAGCTGGAGCGGCGGTCGCGCGAGTTATCAAGTGCAGGCGGCAGCCCGCCTTTTCGGGAACTGGGTCAATATCGGTGCGCCGACGAGCAACAACGTCGCTGTTATTCCGATGAATGGCAGCCAGGCCTTTTTCCGAGTCGTTTCCGATTTTACCGCGCGTTATCAAGTCGTTTTCAATGCAACTTGGAGTCAGGCGACGCATCCGACCAACTGGCCGGCCAACGCACACTTCTCCGGCCTGGTGGGCGGCACGCACAACGCGAGCGTGCATTTCTGGCGCGACGGCGAAACCGCGAGCGAGGGGATGCGGCTCATGGCGGAGTTGGGACAGAAGACCACGCTCCTCAATGAAATCGCGCCCGCGATTTCGAGTGGCACGGCGCACTTTCAATTGTCCGGCGGCGGCATCAGTCCGAGTCCCGGCAGCGTGAGCTTGACCTTTCCTCAACCGATGAGCCGGAATTTTCCGCTCGTCACACTTGTATCCATGATTGCGCCCAGCCCCGACTGGTTCGTGGGCGTTGACAGTCTCAACCTGATTGAAAACGGCCAGTGGGTGACGAACAATGTCGTGACGCTGTACGCCAAAGACACAGGCACGGACAGCGGCGTCTCCTACGCCTCGCCCGACCTGGTCACCGTGCCGCGCGGCGTCGTGACCCAGTTCACCGGCTTTCCGGCGATTCAAAACGGGGTCATTGTGCCGTTCGGAACTTTCACCTTCACGCGCTTGGATTAACGAATGGCATACCTGCATCACACAAGTTTTGCCATCGGCGTGCTGGGCGTGCTGGTGATTGTCTATGGCGTGGTCATCGGAGTGTTGCGGTGCGTGCGTACGGAGGTTCACGCCCTGCGCGGGCGGAATGTGGACGCGGATCGCAAGCATCTCCGGCACTCGCTGGGCTATTATCTTTTGTTGGGCTTGGAATTTCTGATCGCGGCGGACATCATTGACACGCTCATGAAACCCAGCCGCGACGACCTGATCGTGCTCGGCGGCATGGTTCTCATCCGCACGGTCATCAGTTATTCGCTGAACGCGGAATTGAAGTCCGGACCGAAAGCCGAGGCCGGATGAATTTTCAACGCAACCCAATAAACTCGTCAACCGAACCAATCATGCCTGACACCACCAACTCCTGGTTCAACGCCGGTCCGGTCGAAACCTTCGCCGGAAAAGCGCTCACCGAGATTTCCCTCGGGAAAACCAAGCTCGCCATTTCGCACAGTGACGGAGTGTTCGGCGCGATCTCCAATATCTGCAACCATGCGGGCGGGCCGCTCGGCCAGGGCCGGCTCGATGGCGAATACGTGGTCTGCCCCTGGCACAATTGGAAGTTTCATCGCTTGCACGGCAAGGGCGAACCGGGATTTGAAGACGACGCTGTTCCGAGCCATGAAGTGAAAGTTGAGAATGGCCGCCTGTTTGTTCGCGCCACGCCCGCCACGGCGCGTAGCAAAAAGCCGCACGCGCCGCATCCGCTGGCCCGCCCCGTGAAACGCGAACCCGGCGCGATCCGTGTGGTCGGCATTTCCACCACAGCGCAAGACCCCGCGAACCCGCGTTATTCCACCTCCGAGGCGCTGTTGGAAGTCGCGCTAAAACACGTTCGGGAACACCTCAAGTGCGAGACACAGTTGATCAAACTCTCCGAACTCAAGTTCCGCGCGTGCGAAGGTTATTACTCCAAGAGCGCACACGCCTGCACCTGGCCCTGCTCCATTACCCAGATGGATGAAGCCGACCAGTTGACGCCGGTGTATGAAGCCATCGTGCATTGGGCCGACGTGGTGTTGATGGCCACGCCGATCCGCTGGGGTCAGGCGAGTTCGCTCTATTTCAAAATGGCCGAGCGATTGAACTGTGTTCAAAACCAGATCACCATCAAGGATCGCGTGCTGATTCAAAACAAGGTCGCCAGCTTCATCATCACCGGCGGACAGGACAACATCCAGGGCGTGGCCGGCCAGCTCCTGAGTTTCTTTACCGAACTGGGCTTTCACGTTCCGCAGTTTCCCTTCATCGCCCACTCGCGCGGCTGGACTGCGGAAGACATGGAGAAAAACATCGCCGCCGTCCAGCACAGCGCCGAACTGCGCGAGGGTGCATGCGCTTTGGCGGAACGTGCCGTGAACCTGGCCGGCATGTTGATCGAGAGCGACCAGCCGTGCGACAAAACACAACGCGGCGGCCGCAAGGCGCACCGGCTCGAAGTTGAAACAAACCCGACGACTCCATGATCGCCGCCGCATTCCTCATCGCGCTGGGAATTTATCTGGCGTGCGGACTGGTGTTCGCACTTCCGTTCGTGCTGGTCGGCGCAAAAAGAATTGATCCGCATGCCGCGCAAGGCCCGTGGGGATTCCGTCTGCTGATCATACCCGGCGTGATGGCGTTGTGGCCGTTACTCCTTCGCCGTTGGGCCACTGGCGTGAAAGAGCCGCCCGAAGAGTGCAACGCACATCGTCGCGCGGCACGGAAGGGAGTTGCGCCATGATCCGTCCGTTGCGCCAACGACATCGCCGCGTGGTCATCGTGCTTGGCGTGATTCTGCCAATCGCGTTCGCCGTCGGCATCGCCGCGCGCAAGCCTGTGCCGGGCATGACTTCGTTGCCGAAGGAATTGGTCGCGTCGCCGCAAACATTTGCAGTCACCGAATGGGAACGCACCGACCTTTTCGCGAAGACACCGATTCAAGTTCGGCTGTTTCGCGAGAGTGTTGGCGGCGGCCGCTTCGCCGTGGAGTTTTCCGCAGCGAAAGATTTCGTGAAACCGGATTTGATCGTCTATTGGATCGCGGGCAATCCGAACATCACCGAGACGCTGCCGGACAACGCGCGCTTGCTCGGCGCGTTTAATTCATCCGTGGCGCTGCCGTTGTCACCCGACGCCGCGTCGGCCAGTGGCGTGCTCGTCCTTTATAGTCTGGCAGACCAGAAAATCGTCGAAGTATCGAAGCCGTTCGCGCTTCAAAAGCCATAAGCATATGGGCGTCGAATACGTCTCAGTTCAATGGAATCGTCAGAAGAAGTTCTACGATGCCGTGCTCGTGGGCGGCGTGGCGGCGTTTCTCGTCATCTTCAGCGTGCTGACCAAAGTGCTGTTCCCACGCGTCACCGATGAGATCATGCTCATCCGCGCCTTCGGCACAGGAGCGTTCCTGTTGTTGCATATCATCCTTTGCATCGGGCCGCTGTGCCGGCTGAATCCGCAGTTCCTGCCGCTGCTTTACAATCGCCGGCACGCGGGCGTGACTTGCTTCCTGCTCGGATTGATTCATGCAGCGCTCGTCGTCATCACGTATCACGCCGGCAGCGACACGAACCCGATCCTGAGCATCTTTGTTTCAAGTCCCATCAACGGTTCGGTGTCCAGCGTCCCATTTCAGCCATTCGGCTTCTTCGCACTCATCATTTTATTTCTGATGGCTGCGACGAGCCACGATTTCTGGCTCGCGAATTTGAGCGCGCCCGTTTGGAAATCGCTGCACATGCTGGTGTATGTCGCGTATGCGCTGCTGGTGTTGCATGTGACATTCGGCGTAATACAAGGCGAGGGAAGTCCACTTTACGTCGGCACGGTGGCACTTGGGCTGGTG
Organism: Pedosphaera sp.; assembly: GCA_009695195.1. GTDB lineage: Bacteria > Verrucomicrobiota > Verrucomicrobiia > Limisphaerales > JADLHS01 > CAIKLQ01. The sequence goes on along the minus strand of SIBJ01000008.1, from coordinate 1,381 downwards.
ACTGTGCTTGGGTTGCATATCACGGCGGCACGAAGGGAAGTTGCGCTCGATTCGGAATCACGCCTCACGCCTCACGCCTCACGCCCCACGGAAAGTCAGAGCCTCGTTACCTCGTCTCCTACAGAGGACGAATTTGTTGACGCCTGCGCCGTCGCCGACATTTCCGAAAACCGCGCGCGTATCGTCTGCCTCTCCGGCGAGCGCGTGGCGATTTTCAAATACGAGGGAAAAATATCCGCCGTGTCGAACGTCTGCCAACACCAGAACGGCCCGCTCGGCGAGGGCAAAATTGTGTCCGGCTGCATCACCTGTCCGTGGCACGGCTACCAGTATCAGCCGGACACCGGCGCGTCGCCGCCACCCTTCGTGGAGAAAATCCCGACATTCAACGTGCGCGTGAAGAATGGCCGGGTGTTTGTTCATCCGAAACCGAATCCCGCCGGAACGCGCGCCAAGCCGGCAACAATTGACGGTAGCAGCCGACGTGAGGAGGCTCATTCTGTAACCGGAAATAGTGAGAGCCTCGTTACCTTGGCTGCTACGAAGAAATGAACGACGAATTCTACATCGGCTGGGAAGCCAAGGCCGCACCGGGCATCGGCAAGACGTTGCGCAAGGCGGTTGTTTGCTTGCTCGTGCTGGCGGTGCTCGTGCCAGTTTTGCTGGCGATGTCGCAACGCATGATTGGCGTGAGCGTGTTCGAGTGGGGCGCGGTCAAGAGTTTCACCGGCGTCCTGCGAACGCAGCCGTATCCGCACCTGCTCGTGCCGCGACCGGGCACGAACGATTATCACACTTTGCAAAGTGTGATAAACAGCCCGGCTTCGGCTTCAGCCTACCACCTCGTCGCGCCGTGGAAGTTTGGATTGGATCGCGCCTCCATCGCCACGTTCGACGGCAAATCCGTATCGCTCAAAGGCACGCTGATCTATCGCGGCAATCAGACGATGATCGAAGTCATGCCCGATTCTATCCGCGCAACGAACACGGCATCAACCATCGGTTTGCCATCAGTCGTGCCACTGGGCCGACAGACGCTTCTCGGCGAGATCGTGGACAGCAAATGTTTTCTCGGCGTGATGAATCCGGGACATCTCACACCGCATCGCGCCTGCGCCATCCGTTGCATCAGTGGCGGAGTGCCACCCGTGTTGCTCGTGCGACAAAAGGACGGCCCGGCGATTTATCTGTTGCTGGTCTCTGCCGATGGCAAACCCGTCAATAAACAAGTGCTATATAGCCGCGCATAAGTAATTCGACAATGGTCGAGTTACAGGCTATTTTTGCTGGCAAATATGGAACCCGTATATGCCAGCGGTGATTTCAAGGTCACCCGAAAACTCGAACAACTGCTGATTCAGGCCAAAAAGGACCGCGTTCC
>SIBJ01000079.1 GCA_009695195.1 Pedosphaera sp. | reverse complement strand
GCGTTGACTGCCAGACAGCAGATGTGAAAATCCAGCGAGGAATGGAGTCGTTTGTTTCATGCGCCACTTTGAAACAACTCGCTCCAAGGATCCAGTTATATTCGCGTACAATTGCTGACGCGTTTTTCCTTATCTAAGCGCCATTCAGGGCAGGGGACTTATTTTGATCCGCTCTTCATTGAAAAGGACGGGCGCGGCAAGACCACCGGCTACGCCACGGACATCATCACGGACAAAACCATCGCGTTCCTGGAAAAGCGGGCGAAGGACAAACCGTTCTTCGTCATGTGCCATCACAAAGCGCCGCATCGCGGGTGGGAACCGGACGCAAAACACGCGCACATGTACGACGACGTGGAGATTCCCGAACCGGCGACGTTCAACGACGACTACGCGACGCGCTCGCCCGCCGCGACCGAGGCGACGATGCGGATTGATCGCGACCTGACGAAGCACGACCTGAAACTCACGCCGCCCGCGGAGTTGAAAGGCGCGGCGCTGGAGGAGTGGCGCGGCGCCAAACTCACCGAACTCGAAGTCACCATCAAAGGTGAAAAGAAACTGCTGACCGGCGAAGCGTTGAAGAAATGGAAGTATCAAAAATACATGCGGGACTACCTCGGTTGCATCGCGTCGGTGGACGACAACGTGGGCCGGTTGCTTGATTATCTTGACCGCACCGGACTCGCCACGAACACGATTGTCATCTACACGTCCGACCAGGGCTTCTTCCTCGGCGACCACAACTGGTTCGACAAACGGTTCATGTACGAGGAGTCGTTGCGGATGCCGTTTCTCGTCCGCTATCCCGGCCACATCAAACCCGGCAGCACGAGCGAAGCGATGGTGTTGAACGTGGACTTCGCGCCGACGTTCCTGCAACTGGCCGGCGTCACCGCGCCGAAGGAAGTTCAAGGCCGCAGCATTGCGCCGGTGTTGGAAGGCAAGACGCCGAAGGATTGGCGCGCGGAAATGTATTACCGCTACTACCACTATCCCGCCGATCACCGCGTGCAACCGCACTACGGCGTGCGCACCGACCGCTACAAATTGATTTACTTCAACCGCATTGACGCGTGGGAATTATTTGATTTGATGAACGACCCGCACGAATTGAAAAACATTTACGGCGACCCGTCGCAGGCGGCGACGGTGAAGAAGCTCAAAGCCGACCTCACCCGGTTGCGCACCGAACTGGACGACCACGATCAATTGCAGGACGTGCAGAAATAAGTCCGCAGACGAGGCTTCAATTGACCCTCACTTTTTGGGAGCGGCCCCTTTGCGCCGATACCCCGCCTTGAAACCCCGGCGGTAGGATTGATTCATCAGTGCGGCATACTGTTCGGCGTTCGCGGCGATGCTGGTGGCGATCATCACCTTGCCCTCACCATCCACCACCTTGAACCGGTCGCCCTCGGGTTCGACATGATACGGCAGATTGTCATCGGGATCGGTCATGCTGCCGTTTGGTAAAGATACTTCTGGAAGCCGGCGAAGATTTTCCCAATTTCATCCGGCTTGCCGAGATCGGCCACCGCATCTTGAATCGAGTTGTGATATTTGATCAGCAACAACGGTTTCAACTTGCTCTGGTCGAGTTCTTCCACGCCGACGTTGACGTAATGTGACAGCACGAAATCGAGGAACGTCTGCTGCTTGGCGTTGAATTGGGAATTGATATGCACCCGCGCATGTTCGGCGCGGACTTCGCGCGTCACGGGCGGGAGCGCGTAAGCCACATGCGCCAGCACGTCGAACAAATCGCTCTTCTCCGCATCAATGATTCTCTGCAGCTCGGCGAGTTGGTCGTGGCCGAAACCTTTTTCGGCCAATCCTTGCAAGAGCTTTGCGCGCGTGTCGGGCGCGCTCCAAAGCTTTCGCAACTCGGCTTCGCTCTGGAAAAAATCGGGCAGCTTGCCGAACAACATTTCCATGAATTGCTGCGCGGACATGGGCGTGCCGTCGGGATGCCAGAACGTCGTCGCCATCATGTGCTGAATGTTGCGCGCTTTGCCGTCCGCGAGTTTTACTTTCACTTTCTTCGGGCACGCGCACGGACGCTGGCCGCATTTGTGGCAGAGTTCGGGCGGGCACACGCACGGAATCTGACCGCACACGGGACACGGCTTTGGCGGTGTCACGACGCAGACACACGGACGCGCCCCGCACTTGGGACAAGCTTCCGGGTCAATCGGCTCACCGTCCCACTCCGGGTCGCTGAAATGAAGATGCGCCTTCACGAAATCGTAAATCGTGAAGTAATCCTTCCCGTCGTAAAGCCGTGTGCCGCGCCCGATGATCTGCTTGAACTCAATCATCGAGTTGATCGGCCGCATCAGCACGATGTTGCGGATGTTTCGCGCATCAACGCCGGTGGAAAGCTTTTGTGAAGTCGTGAGAATCGTCGGAATCGTTTTCTCGTTGTCCTGGAAGTCGCGCAAGTGCTGTTCGCCCAGCGCGCCGTCGTCCGCCGTGACCCGCTGGCAGTAATTTGGGTCTTTGCTCGTCTTCAACTGGTTGATGAGGTCGCGCACGAGCAGTGCGTGAGCCTGATTCGCGCAGAACACGAGCGTCTTTTCGTTCTGGTTGATCTGCGACATGAAAATTTCCACGCGCTTCTTTTCGCGTTCGCGGATTTCTATGTTCCGATTGAAGTCCGGCTCGTCGTAAAGTTTTCCCGCCTCGATCTGGCCTTCCACCACTGTGTCGTCCGGCGTGTAAACGTAGTAATCCAGCGTCGTCTGAATCTGCTTTACCTTGAATGGCGTGAGGAAGCTGTCGTTGATGCCTTCCTTGAGCGAGTAGATATAGACCGGGTCGCCGAAATATCGGTAGGTGTCCACGTTCTCATCGCGCTTGGGTGTGGCGGTGAGACCGAGCTGCACTGCCGGCGAGAAATAATCCATGATGCCGCGCCAGTTACTTTCGTCATTTGCGCCACCGCGATGGCACTCGTCAATGACGATGAAATCGAAGAAGTCCGGCGGATACTCGCCGAAACAGGGCGTGTTCTCCGGCCCGCTCATGAACGTCTGGAAAATCGTGAAGAACAGGCTGCCATTCTTCGGCACTTTGCCTTTCTTCTTGATGTCGTCCGGTGAAATGCGAACGAGCGCATCTTCGGGAAAAGCGGAGAAGGCGTTGTAAGCCTGATTCGCCAGAATGTTCCGGTCAGCAAGAAACAAAATGCGTGGGCGACGCGAAGGTTCGCAGCTCAAGTTCCAGCGCGCCTGAAATAATTTCCAAGCAATCTGAAACGCGATGAACGTCTTGCCCGTGCCGGTGGCGAGCGTGAGCAGGATGCGCTGCTGGTTGGCGGCGATGGCCGACATCACGCGTTCGATGGCGATGTCCTGATAGTAACGGCTGGGATGCGAACCGCCTTTGTCCTCGAATGGGATTGCGGAGAAACGGTCGCGCCAAGCGTCGGGTTTGGCGAACGTCATGGCCCAGAGTTCGTCCGGTGTGGGATAGGCTGACACTTCGCCTTCCTTGCCCGTCAACATATCAATGGCGTAGATGCCGCGACCATTGGTGGCGTAGGTGTAGCGGACGGCGAGTTTGCCCGCGTAATTCTTTGCCTGTGCCACGCCTTCGGTCAGTTCTTCGTCCAGCGCCTTGGCCTCGTTCACCGCCAGCTTGGTGTTGCGATACTCCAGAACGTAATCCGCTGTGAGCGGTTTGCCGCGTTTGCCGTGGCCCTCGATGCGACCGGGAGAGATGGGATACTCCCGCCGGATGCGGCTGCCCTCGACGACGCCCAAGCCCGCCGCTTTCAAGGCGGGATCAATGTGCTCGGCGCGTGTCTCGGCTTCGTTCATGTGATCTGCTTCGCGGCTTTGGATGGGGGTAAATAGTTCTCGCGCGTGACCACTTTCCGTCCGGTTTTGGCTTCCAGTTCCAGCCGCGCTTTCTTGGCGATGCGCCCGCCCGTCTTGGCGGCGGCCTTGTTTTCCACCATGCCGGTCGCCGCCACGCTCTCGGCAATCTGGCGCGTGGACAATTCCGCCAGCGCGGTGAAAATCAATTCCGCCTCGCTCATGTGGTCGCGCAGATTTTCCGTCTTGAGACCCTTCAAGTTTTTGTGCGCCGTCACGCCCACGCCGGACCATTCCTGATGGATGATGTTCGTGAGGATGGCAAATTCATCGCCCTTTTTGATTTCATGCCCGGCCCAGTAATCGGTGAGCTTGTTGCGCGTTTCCTGACCGGTCATGCGCTGCTCGATCCATTTGGCGCTGCGGCCCTGCTGCTGCCACATCTCGCGGGCGCGGGCGAGCGAGCGGGCGGGGTCGGCCATTTCCTGCATCCGCTCGTAGCCGACCTTGGCCAGCCAGAGTTTGATCGGCTCGGCCTTGGGACTGGGGACGCTTTGGACGAGGCGCAGCAACGTCTCGGCGGTGGCGACCTCGGTGAGGTAGTTTTTGCCGTCGGCGGCGGGCATTTTCAGTTGGTTACAATTTGTAACCAACTGAGATCCCTCCTTATTTAATCGGTGTTTTAAGACTTTCCAGTAATTCTGCGCGGCCTTGTAATCCGGCTGCTGCGTCAGCACTTGCACGATGTCCACCACCGAAAACCACCACGTTTCCGTTTGCTCGTCATAGTGGCGGCGGATTTCGTGGCCTTCAAAAACAGCGAGGTCTTTTTTCATGGCGACGGGATGAGGTTGCACGAGTTTGTTGGAGTTTTCAACCGGTGACAAGTTGTAACCGGTTGGGTGATGATGCCGCGTGTTTTCAGTTGGTAACATTTTGTGACCAACCGCCTGACGCGACGGCCGCTGGATTTCAGTCGGTGACAGTTTGTCACCGACTGGCTTACCCCAACGGGGTTGTGGCCGTGCGCGCGGGCGGGGTGGACGCAACCCCGTTGGGGTTGGGGAAATTTTTGGGGCGTGTGACCCAGGGTAGCTCGTGCCTCGCAACCCTGGGCTGAAGGATGCAATCCCGTTGGGATTGGGGCGCGGCGTTCACGCCGCTTCAGCGGGCGGATGGATTGAGGTTCACGGATGTCAAAGCGCGATTCGCGGTGAAGCGGCATGAATGCCGCGCTCCGGGGGATTGGGAAAGAAGTGTTCACAATTCTCCGGTGAAGGCTTGGTGCAGCAGCGACTTCTTCAACGCCTCCAGCGCGGCGTGCTTCCGCTCGGAGAGGCTGGCGAGGCGTTGGGTTTCGGGTTCGTTCATGGCCTCACTTGGCGGTGGTCAGTTTTTCCGGAGGGGTTTGGCGGCGGCGCGCTCGATGAGCTGGTTCGAGGGCAGGCTGGCATCGCGCACTTTGGCGGCGCTCTCGCGGCCCGCCACCGGCAGCCGGCTTGCATCCAGCAGACCCAATTGAACCAGCACGGAGGCTTGATCCCAATAGATGTGCTCGTGCGAAACCTTGCCTTCCCGGAATCCGATGATCGCCACCAACGCCACCTCGACCCGTTTGCCCGTGGGCGCAATGCCGGGCAGCATCCAATCCATCGGCACGGTGTGGGTGAACTCAAAAATCATTTCATCCACGATTTGAGTATCCCCAATGGTCCGGGAAATCGGCGTGGTCTTCGTGTCCGGCGGCATCTGCGGAATGAAGAAGCGGGTGTAGAAATCCCGAATGGCCTTCAAGCCCTGGCCGCCGGTCATCGTGGGGACGTGATTGACATGACCGCCCTCAATCATGGTCGCCATCGTGTCATCCACGCTCTTGGTCGCGAACTCGCACTTCATGTGCTCCTCCCAGACCTCCTTGAGCTTCTGCTGCGCGGGCGACAGGGTTGAATCCGGGGTGGTGGCCGCGGCGGCCTTGAAATTGCCCAGCGCCGCGGCGCTAGTCAGTGCAGCCGCTTGGACAAAGCGCCGGCGGCTGATTTTGGGAGAGTCCTTCGTTTTCTTTTTCATGGTTATGTTTTCGTGTTTGTATGGTTTTCGTTTCGGTCAGTTAAAAAAATAATGAAAAATACGCTGTGGAAACGGCCGTCAGAGTTCTCCGGTGAAGGCTTGGTGCAGCAGCGACTTCTTCAACGCCTCCAGCGCGGCTTCGGTGGCCTTGTCTTCTTCGAGTCCGGCTAGATATTTCAAGAACAGCAGCCACGAGGATTGTTCGGTGTAATCGAGTTCCGTGGTGCAACCGGCTTCCTTGCGGAGGACGTCGTCAATGTTGCGGAAGGCTTGTTCAAACATGTAAGTCGCAGAATCGTAGGGCGCGACAGGCATTAGGCAAACGCAAAACCGGGCGGCGTGGGAGAATTGAAAAGTGGTGCCCCGGGCCGGATTCGAACCGACGACCAATTGATTAAGAGTCAACTGCTCTACCAACTGAGCTACCGAGGCGACCAATCAAGGCCGCATAAAATCATCAAGTCGCGCGGCGTTGTCAATGCTTCCGTTCGCGCAAAGCCAGACGCGTGCCAAGTTAGTTCTTGAGCTTGGCCGCGCCGCGCCGATAGTATCGCCGCTACATGGCACAAGGTTTGTCACTTTCGACGAGACTGACGCAGTCGTTGGTCCTCGCGCCGCAACTCCAGCAATCGCTGGCGCTGCTTCAAGCACCGACGCTCGAACTCAAAGCCCTCGTCGAGCAGGAGCTGCAGCAAAACCCCGTGCTCGAAGAAGTCATCGGTCAGGAAGTCGAAGTCCGCGAGAAGGGGGAACGCGAGCCCGACGATTCCGCGGAGGCGAACGATCCCGCTGAACCGCCGGCCGATGTCAATTACGACCCGGCCACGGAAAAGCCCGGCGACTCGCCGGCGGATGATTTCCAGGCGGAGTTCGACAAGCTCGTGCAGATGGACCAGGAGTGGCGCGATCATTTCGCGCAGACAAATCTCCCGGCCCGCGCCAGCGCCGAGGACGAGGAGAAACGGCAGTTCATGTTCGATTCGCTCGTGGCCGGCACGTCGCTCTCGGAGATCTTGATCGAGCAGGTGCGCGAATCCGGCTTGACTGACGCGCAACGTCCGGTCGCCGAACTTCTCATCGGCAACATTGACGACTACGGTTATCTCAAGGCGACGGTCGAGGAGATTTCGAATTCGACCGGCGTGCCCGGCGAAATGATTGCGGAGGTGTTGAAGGTCATCCAGACCTTTGATCCCACGGGCGTCGGAGCGCGGGACCTCCGCGAATGTCTCCTGCTGCAACTGGAACGCAGCGGTCAGGCCGAGACGCTCGAATATCGCATCGTGCGCGATTTCATGGAAGCGCTCGGCAAGCGGCGCATCCCGGAAATTTCCCGCGGCACCGGCCAGAGCGTCGAGGACGTGCAGGAATCGCTCGCGCGCATCGCCCGCCTCGAACCGCGCCCCGGACGCGCGTTTCTTCCCGACAACGATCAATACGTCACGCCCGAGGTGTTCGTCGTCCGCAGCGCTGATGATTTCATTGTCACCACCAACAACGAACACATCCCGCACCTGCGCATCAGCAACGTTTACAAGGACCTGATGTCCGGCGGCGAGAACACGGCCGAGGTCAAGAATTACATCCGCGAAAAAATCCGCGCCGGAAAATTTCTCATCAAGAGTTTGCAGCAACGCCAGCACACGATCCTGAACATCGGCCGGGAAATCGTGAAGCGGCAGCGCGAGTTCATGGACAAGGGCGTGGCGCACTTGAAACCGCTCACGATGGTGCAGATCGCGGAGGTCGTGGGCGTTCACGAGACGACCGTGAGCCGCGCCGTCTCCGGCAAATACATGGAGACGCCGCAGGGGATTTACGAGATGAAGTATTTCTTCACCGCCGGGCTTCAAACCTCGTCGGGGGACGGCGTTTCCAACACCAGCGTGAAGGACATGATCTCTGAAATCTTCAAAGCCGAGAACACTGGCAAACCGCTTTCGGATCAAGAAGTCGTGGCCATGCTCAAGGAAAAGGGCATCGTCATCGCGCGCCGCACGGTCGCGAAGTACCGCACGGAGTTGAACATCCTGCCCTCAAACCTGCGCAAGGTTTATTAGCGGCTGAAAGCAGAAAGCTGAAACCGGAGCGCCAGCTTTCAGTTTTCTGGTTTTGTTTTCTCGACGAGACTTGACCCCGCCGCCCTTTGCTGACTGAACTCCACGTCACTTGAACCGTTACTCAGAACCATGAAACGCGCCCACGTTCTTGTCACTGCCGTTCTCCTTGCTGCCGCCCTCACACAAACGCTTTCCGCCGCCGATGGCGTGCTGCCGCGCGGCAAAGACGGCAAACCGCTAAACTTCGATTTTGAAACCGGTACGCTTCAGGATTGGTCCGTCGAGGGCGACGCCTGCGACGGCCAGCCGGTTCACGGCGACAAGGTGGCCGCGCGGCGCACGGACATGAAGAGCAACCACGCCGGCGAGTATTGGTTCGGCACGTTCGAGGCCGGGGGTGACAAACCGCAGGGCAAACTCAAATCCGTGCCGTTCCGCGTCACCGCGCCCTTCGCGAGCTTTCTGGTCGGCGGCGGATCGCACGAGGCCACGCGCGTGGAACTGGTCGTGGCCGGATCGAAAGAGGTCATCTTCCAAATCTCCGGCGAGAACGACGAAACGATGCGGCCCGTGGTCGTGGATTTGTCCAAGCACACGGGTAAAAATATTTTCATCCGCGTGATTGATAACGTGAGCGGCGGCTGGGGCCACATCAACTTCGACGATTTCAAACTTCACGAAGCGCGGCCGAAGTTCGCCAATGAGCGGAACCCGGCCCAATCCGTCGCCAAAGCCGCCGCCATGCCGCCGCTGGACGTGGGGAAGTTCGCCGGCCTCTCCGGCGAGGAAGCGGCGAAGGGGATGACGCTCCCGCCCGGCTTCAAGGCCACGCTCTTCGCCGGCGAACCGGACGTGCAGCAACCCATCGCGTTTGCGATTGATGATCGTGGTCGCCTCTGGGTCGCAGAGGGCATGACGTATCCCATCCGCCAAGGCGCAAGTCCCATCCGCCCTGTCGGCCAAACCAACTCCGAACCCACCGCCGACGAACTCAAATCCATCTTCGGCGGCAAAGACCGCATCCTCGTCTTCGAGGACACCGACGGCGATGGCAAATTCAACAAGCGCTCCGTCTTCGCGGAAAACCTGAATCTTGTCAGCGGCATCGAACTCGGTTTCGGCGGCGTGTACGTTGGCGCGGCGCCGTATCTCATGTTCATTCCAATGACCGACGGTGACGAACCCAAGCCCGTCGGCAAACCGCAAATCCTCCTCGACGGCTGGGATTACAAACGCGACACGCACGAGACGTTGAACACCTTCACGTGGGGACCGGACGGCTGGCTCTACGGTTGCCATGGAGTCTTTTGTCCGTCGCACGTCGGCAAACCCGGCGCGCCCGAGCGCGAGCGCCAATGGATGGATGCCGGCGTCTGGCGCTATCATCCCACGAAACATCTCTTCGAAGTCTTCGCCGAGGGCACGAGCAATCCGTGGGGCATTGACTTCGACGAACACGGCCAATGCTGGATCGAAGCCTGCGTCATCCCGCATCTCTTTCACATGATTCAAGGCGGCCGTTACCAGCGGCAAGGCGGCGATCACTTCTCAATCAATCGCGAAGAAACCGCGCGCAACGAATCACAACGCGAGAAGAACAGTCGCAAACCGATTTTTCCCTACGCCTTTGACGACATCAAAACCGTCGCCGACCACGTCCATTACGCCGGCGACAAAGGCCCGCACGCCGGCAACGCCCGCAGCGGCGCCGTGGGCGGCGGACACGCGCACGCCGGGCTGATGATTTATCAGGGCGACAACTGGCCCGCCGAATATCGCGGGAAGATTTTCATGAACAACATCCACGGCGCGCGTATCAACATGGACGTGCCCGAACGCGCCGGCAGCGGCTTCGTCGGTCATCACGGCGCGGACTTCATCAACTTCAACGACAAATGGTCGCAAATCCTGAACCTGCAAACCGGCCCGGACGGCGCGGTTTACCTGATTGATTGGTACGACAAGAACGAGTGCCATCACAACGATCCGAACGGGCATGACCGGAGTAATGGGAGGATTTTTAAGATTAACGATGAAAAGCCATACCTTCCATCGTTCCAAGGCGATATATTGACAGCTTCTAATAACGCATTGATGGGAGTCGGATTGATAAGAAACGATTGGTCGGGACGACATGCGCGGCGCATTCTTCAAGAACGATTTTCAAACCCCACAAAGGAACATGAGTTGTTCATCAACGCGTTTTTCTCCGTGCATTCGGGAGAGGGTACTGTTGGTAAGCTGAATTGGATTTGGATGATGCATCTCGTCGGCGGACTCAAAGAAGATAGAGGACTTGTACTTTTGCGAGCGGAGAATGAGTACGGTAGAGCTTGGACAATCCAATTCCTCTGCGAGGACAAAAAAGTTCCGGAAAAGGTTTTGAAAGAATTCGCTCGTCTCTCTCGCGAAGACAAATCTCCCATCGTCCGCCTTTACCTCGCCTCGGCGATGCAGCGATTGCCGGTGGCTGATCGTTGGGAGGTCATCGAAGCGCTTTCGCAACGCGCCGAGGACGCGAACGATCACAACATTCCGCTCATGGTCTGGTATGCCACCGAGCCGCTCGTGGCGGCGGACACCGAGCGCGCGTTGAAGCTCGCCGAGAACGCGAAGCTGCCGAATCTTTTGAACTTCACCGTCCGCCGCGCCGCCACGTTGAACACGCCCGAGGCATTCGCCGCGATCACAAAAAGTTTGCTGCGCTCTGCCGAGCCGCAGCTACGGGATATTCTGAACGGGCTTTCCACCGCGCTCGCGGACCAACGCAAAGCGACCGCGCCTGCCGGGTGGGAAGCAGCGGAAGCCAAACTGAGCGCCGTCGCCAACCCGGAAATCCGCGCGCTCGCACAATCGCTCTCGTTGAAGTTCGGCAGCGCGCGCGCGTTGGCATCGTTGCGCACAACGCTCATGGACAAATCAGCGGACGGCACCGCGCGCAAGACGGCGCTGGATTCTTTATTGGCCGCGAAGGACGCGGGTTTGCCGCCGTTGCTCCAGCAACTTTTGACCGACGCCAATCTGCAAGGCCCGGCGCTGCGTGGACTCGCGCTGTTCGACGACGCCAAAACTCCCGACGCGATTCTCCTGCTTTACACCGCGCTCTCCGACGCGAACAAGCGCGAGGCGCGCAACACGCTCGCGTCGCGCGCGACATTCGCGAAACAACTGCTCGCGGCCGTTGAGGCCGTGAAGATTCCGAAGAACGATTTGACCGCTGACCTCGTCCAGCAACTCCGCAATCTCAAGAACGAGGACGTGGATGCGTTGCTCGTCAAAGTCTGGGGCGTCGCGCGGGCAAGCACGGGAGACAAACTCGCGGAGATTGAGCGTTTCAAAAAAATCTACCGCGCCGGCGGCTCGCAGCCCGGTGACGCTCCGCGCGGGCGCGTGATCTTTGCGAAAGTCTGCCAGCAATGTCACACGTTGTTTGGCACCGGCGGGCGCGTCGGGCCCGAACTCACCGGCTCGAACCGTGGCGACCTGGATTATATTTTGCAGAACATCGTGGACCCGAACGCGGTCATCCCGAACGATTATCGCGCCTGGAACATCGAGACGAAGGACAGCCGCAGCATCTCCGGGGTGATGAAGGAACAAAACGACCTGGCGGTCACGGTCGTGACCGCGACCGAGACGATCACCATCCCGCGTAACGAGATTTCCACGCTGCAACAAAGCCAGCTCTCGATGATGCCCGAGGGATTGCTCACGCCGTTGGCAGAGCAGGAGGTGCGGGATCTGATTTTCTATCTGCGCCAACCCGGGCAAGTGCCGCTGCTCGCCACGCCTGAAAGCGCCGCGCTGTTCTTCAACGGCAAGGACCTCGCGAACTGGGACGGCGACACCTCGCTGTGGAAAGTGGAGCACGGCGAAATCGTCGGCCAGACCGACACCGGCTTGAAGCACAACGAGTTTTTGAAAAGCCAGTTCGTGCTCTCCGACTTCCGGCTCGTGTGCAAAGTGAAGCTCACCCCGAACTCCGCGAACAGCGGCATCCAGTTCCGGAGCGAACCGTTCGGCGACCACGAAATGAAAGGCTGTCAGGCCGACATGGGCCAGGGTTGGTGGGGCAAACTTTACGAAGAGAGCGGTCGCGGCCTGCTCGCGACGAAACCGTGCGACGAATTCGTGAAGAAGAACGACTGGAACGTTTACGAGATCCTCGCCGTGGGCGGGAAGATTCGCACCGCGCTGAATGGAAATCTTTGCACCGACCTTGACGATCCGCAGGTCGCGCCGCGCGGCATCACGGGCCTGCAAGTCCACTCCGGCGGCCCGACGGAAGTGCGCTTCAAGGATTTTGAACTGGAACTGAATCCCAAGTTTGAACTCAAGACGGTGAAGTAGGTCGAACTGCAAGTGACTACCACCCTCACACGCACGGTGTTGGCCGTTCTGTTGCTGACGGCGACCGCGTGTTCCGCCTCGATAAATGCCGCCAAGATTGTCACGTCGGCGCGGAGCCAGATTGGCGTCACGATTTCGTATGACCCAAGCTATCAACAAATGGCTTATCCGGGCGGCGACGTACCTGCGAAAACCGGGGTGTGCGCCGACGTGGTGGTGCGGGCGTTGCGCGAGCAGGGGATGGATTTGCAGAAGCTGATGCACGAGGACATGAAGCGGAATTTTGATTTGTATCCCAAGAAATGGGGTTTGACCAAGCCGGATGGGAACATTGACCACCGGCGCGTGCCGAACCTGATGACGTATTTCCGCCGGAAGGGTTTTGCGCTGTCAGCCAGCACCAAGGCGGAACACTTTACAGCCGGCGACGTCGTGGCCTGGCAACTGGAAGGCGGGTTGACGCACATTGGAATTATTTCTGACCGCCGCAGCGCGGAGGGCACGCCGCTGGTCATTCACAACATCGGCCGCGGGACGCAGGAGGAAAATGTGTTGTTCAAGTTTCGCGTCACCGGACATTACCGGGTGAAATGATCGGCGCGCGGAATGGTGTGTCCGCCCGCCTACTTTTTCTTCGCCGCCAGGGCGAGGCGCGCCTTGGTTTCCGCCTGCAAGTCGTCGAGTTCGGCGCGCAGTTCGCTTTTCGACTTCTTGTCCATGCGGTCAATGAAGAGCAGGCCCGCGAGGTGATCCACTTCGTGCTGGATGGCGCGGGAGAGCAGACCGCCGGCGCGGAAGGAAATCGTTTTCCCTTTGTCGTTCGTGGCTTTCACGTCCACGAATTCCGGGCGCGAGATGTCGGCATACATTTCCGGAAAACTCAAACAACCTTCCGGCCCGACCACGGGATCGCCGACGGGTTTGATCTCGGGATTGATGAGCACGAGCGGCATGAAGTCGAGTACGTCGGCGGGTTGGCCATCCACTTCGATGGTTGAGGGCCGCTCGGTGGCAGGACGCACGTCCAGGACGGTGATCTGGAGCGCGTGGCCGACTTGCTGCGCGGCAAGGCCGACGCCTTTCGCGGCATACATGGTGTCAAACATGTCGGCGATGAGTTTTTTCATCTCAGCATCAAGGCTGCCGACGCGCAGACCTTTCTGGCGCAGCATCGGGTGGCCATATTTGAGAACCTCTAAAATCATTTGGGCCAGTCGTTGAGAAGGGAAATGAGGTCGGACACGGACGGACTCTTTGCCGTGCGAACGTAAAACCCGCTCGTCGTCACGCCCGCCAGGACGCTGCCCGCGTTGTCGAGGCCGAGGAGTTTGGCGAGGCAGAAGCCGGCGTTGAAGTGATCGCCCGCGCCGGTGGTGATGAGCGGCTTGGGCGTGAACGGGCCTTCGACGACGGCGGAACCGGCGGCGCTCACGGCCAGCGCGTAGTGCGTGGGGTGAATGACGATCGTGTTCACCGGAACGAGTTGGTGGATTTGTTCACCGACTTTTACGAGTCCGGCGGGCGAATGGTCGCTGGTGTCGAGGCCGAGAACGTTGCCAACCTCCGAGGATTCCTTCTCGTTCAAGCCGAGAAGGACATCGAAATACTTCTCGAACGCTGCGATGAGTTTAAGCGCGGCGGCGATGTCTTCGCGCGTGCGTTTCTCGGGATCGGCGAGGTCGAAGAAGAGCGCGCGACGCGGGCCGGAAAGTTTCGGGCAGATTTCCCTGAGCGTCGCGGCCCAGATGTCGGTCATGCCGGTGAGCATGGTCCAATTGACGAAGGCAACGAAGTTCGCCTCGGAAATCCTCGCCGCAAATTTGTCGTGGCCGAAACGTTGATGCAGGTTCGTCCAGTTGACTTCGCGCAGGGCTTTGTGTTTGCCGAGCATCACCTTGCCGTCCTCGAATTCGACGGCGTCGGTGTAGCCGGGTTCAGCGATGGAGGTCACGTCGGCCACCTTCGCGAAATCGGCGAAGACGGGATGAAGATTCGGATAACCGAGATTGCCGAGGTAGCTGACCTTGAGGCCGAAGTTGGCGAGGGCGTTGGCCATGATCGGGCCGTTGCCGCCGAGCTTCGTGAGCTGGCTGACGAGTTCGATGTTGGTGCTCTTGCCGGCGGCGGCGGAAATGCGATTGCCCCATTGTTCCATCTTCGCAAGACGGTGATATTTTCCGGCACTCTCGCGTTTGTCCACGACGTGCAGGATTTCGTCCACGAAACCGTCGAGGCCGACAAAGGCGCGAAGCTGGGCCGGCCGGCCGGCGGCGGCTTGTAATTGAGCGGCGCACCGTTGACGTAATTCAGGAGTGTTCATCAAATTGAATGCGGAAGGAAAAGTTACTCGGCGTTCACACCGAGGATTTGGAGGACGCGTTCCAGTTCATCGTCGCTGTAAAAGGAGATTTCCACCGAACCCTTGCCCGCCGCATAGCGGAGGTGAACCTTCGTTCCGACGCGCTCGCGGATGCGATTTTCCAGATCGGCGACGTGGGCATCGGTTTGCGGTGGGGCAATCCCAGTTTTGCCGGGACCGCGTGGCACGCGGTGTTGCAACTTGGCGACCAGTCCTTCGGTCTGGCGGACGTTGAGGCCATCCTTGATGACGCGCTCGGCGGCGAGTTTTTGGTTCGGTTCGGCCGTGAGGCCGAGGATGACTTTGGCGTGACCGACGGAGAGGCGGCCTTCGCGGAGAAAAGTTTGGATTGCGGGCGAGAGTTTAAGCAGGCGCAGCGCGTTGGCGACGACGGCGCGGCTCTTGCCGACCTTGACTGCGACTTCCTCCTGCGTGAGTTGAAACTGGGCGACGAGCTGCGCGTAACCTTGCGCCTCTTCGATCGGATTCAGGTTTTCGCGCTGGAGGTTTTCGATGAGCGCCATCTCCAACACCGCGCGGTCGTCGGCATCGCGAACTATGACCGGCACTTCCGCCAAGCCGATCAGTTGCGACGCGCGCCAACGGCGTTCGCCGGCGATCAGTTCAAAAAAACCATCCCGCTCGCGGACGATGAGCGGCTGAACGATGCCTTGTTCCTTGATGGAGTCGGCGAGTTCGCGAAGGGCTTCGGCGGAAAAATCTTTGCGCGGTTGAAATGGGCAGGGGCGAACGCGATCGAGTTTCACGCGTTGCACCCGGTCGCGCGGATCGGTCGGTGGTTGCGGAGTGGGCAGGGGGGCGACTGATGTCGGCGCGGTGGGTGTGGCGACCGAGATTGCCTCAGGACGGGCGATGACTGGAGTCCCGCCCATCAGCGCGCCGAGTCCCCGGCCCAATGCTGGTTTTGCCATGCCCCCAAAATGACGAAGCCCCCGTTCGTTATCAAGACCGCTTTCGGCTTTAGACTTTGGGCTTTGAACTTTAGACTGACCCATGTGAGCAAGAAGAGCGGACATATCGCGGCGCGGATCGAGGCATTTCGCGGGCGCGAACGGAACGCGCATTACCTTGGATATTTCGATTGTTTCAACCGGCAACTGTTCTACGAAGCGCACGATGTGTTGGAGGAACTCTGGCTCGCCGACCGGCACGGGCCGGACGGGGATTTTTACAAGGGCTTGATTCAACTGGCCGGGGGATTCGTCCACGTGCAGAAGAACCGCCGCGGTCCGGCGCAGGCTTTATTGAATCTGGCCCGCCGAAACCTGGAGAAATATCCCGCGCAGCACCACGGGTTGGACCGGGAGCGCGTGCTTGGCCTGATCTCGGAATGGTGGCAACTGCTGGAGAAATCCGGGAACGCAAGGGCGTTGCTGACTGCTTATCCAAATCCCACGCTTGAACCGGACTGCGACCAGCCACCGGACGTCAGCCGCCAGTGACGACTGCGAGCGTTCAGGACTTCACCCGACGAAATTGTGGATAACTTTTTCGGACTTCCCCTTGCACTTTGCGAAACTCGGACGCATAGTCAACTCACACAGCAGAGTAGCAAAAACACTAAGAGAGAAGTTGTCGTATGAAAAGCCTGCCTTGCCGCGCGGCCCGCGTCGCGCTCGTTGTATCCATCGCTTCCATTATTTCCATCGCCCAAGCCGAGATGCGAAGCGGAAAAGTATTCGTCCACGCCGTGAGCGGCGCGGTGACCGGAGTCGGCGCCGGAGGAATTGCGCAAAAACTCCAGGCGGCCGAGAACCTGGAGGCCGGCACCGTTATCCGGATCGGCGAGGGCGCGACGGCTGACTTGATCCTTGGCTACAACGGAACCGTGCTGCGGCTAACGCCGAACTCGGTGTTGCGCCTGGTCCAGTTGGAGCAGGAGATCGCTGGTGAAAACGTCATCACGCAGACGAAACTCGAGTTGGTTTCCGGCGCGCTTGCCGGCACGCAACGCAAACTGGCTTCCCCCTCGTTCCTCGAAATCACCACCCCGACCGCTGTGGCGCGGATCAAAGGCACGGAATACTACGTGCGCGCCGATGGCGCCGTGAGTGTGATCAGCGGCTCGGTGACCGTCCATTGGAACCTCCCGGGGAATCAGGGTGATGTGACGGTCGTGGTGAGCGCCGGTTATACTTTCGACCCGACCACCCAAACAATAGTCGCCACGACGCCGGAGTACTTGCAAAACATCATCGCGCACATTGATACCACCCGGAACAATGCCGAGACTTTCAAGATCGGTAAAGCCAACCTGGTCATCAAACCGGCGGATGGAAATATTTCGCCCTCGAAACCCAAAGGCAATAATGGTGTGGGTAACGGCATTGACCCGCAGCCACCCGGCAACCCGCCCATCAATGACGGACCTGGCACTGGGCCCGGCAATCCAGGGAACAAAGGCGGCGCTCACTGATCGGCAGACGCCGGCGAAAGATTCGTCAACGATTTGAATCAACCAGCCCGGAGGTCATTCTCCGGGCTGTTTGTCATTCTGAACCGGCCGCAATCCCAAAGCAGAGCGCAGTGCCGCTGGGGAACTGGATTTTCAGTCCGCTTGGACTGAGCGCAGGTCGAACTCTTCATCTGTGTCCGTACACGAATTCGATTTTACCCCAAACTCCCGAAAGGCCGAAGCCTTCGCCAGGGTTTGGCGGCGGCCCCAAACTCATCACGGGTACTTCAGTCGGAAGAATGAATTGGTGGTGGAGAACGGGAGCACCACCTGTTTCCGACTGTTGATCTCCACCGGCACATTCGTGACGCTGATCCAAGTGTTCGCCCCGATCGCGGCGTTTCGCTGCAAGGAATACCCGGTCGAAGGCGCGGGCCAGGAGATGACGGCAGTGTTCGTGCCGGTCAATTCGAAGCGCAACGCTGGCCCGTGCGGAGTTGGCGTCAAACGATAGAACGTCGAGAATCCGCCCAGCGGCAGCGTGATGGTATTCTGTCCGTTGGTGACGACAGGCGGGGTCATGACGAACAGCCAGGAGTTGGGGTTGCCAAATTCCATGTTCTGTTCCAGGTAATAACCCGTGGAAGGTGCGGTCCACGAGATGACCGCATTGGTGCCCGCGCGAACGATGTTCAACTGGGGTGGCGCGGGATTCTGTGTCAACCGGAAGAACGTCATACTGCCGGAGGCGGGAATGGTGACGGTGCTCCGCCCATTCACGTTCGTCACCGCCAAGCCGACGAGCGACCACCCATACGGGTTGGACGGGTTGGAATTCTGTTCGAGGAAGAAGCCCGTGGCCGCGGCCGGCCAGGAAACAATCACATTCTTTCCTGATCGCGCAATCTTCAACACGAGCGCACTGGGCGTTTGTGCCAGCCGGAAGTAAGCCGTGTCGCCGGAGATGGGTAGGGTGACGGTGTTCAGGTTCTTGGCCACCACAACGGGTGAGCGGACCAGCGCCCAACCCTCGGGTTGGTTCGCGGACAGGTTTTCTTCCAGGAAATATCCCGTGGCCGAAGCGGGCCACGACAGGATCACGTTGTTTCCTGAGCGGGTGATGTTCAAGACCAGCGACGTGGCAGCGCGCGTGAGCCGATAAAATGCCCGGCGACCACTGGCTGGAAGCGTCACCGTGTTCTGGCCATTGCTCACGACAACGGGCGACGCGACAAACGCCCAGCCGGTGGATCGTGTCATATCGAGATTCTGTTCCAGGAAATATCCCGTCGCCGCGGCGGGCCAGGAAACGACCACATTTTTGCCCGCGCGCGTGATGGCCAGCCGCGGGAGATTCGGCGTGTCGGTCAGGCGATAATACTCCATCGCGCCTGACGCCGGCACGGTAACCGTATTCAGGCCGTTGACCACGGAAATGGGCTGGGAAATAAAATGCCAGCCGCCGGGTTGGAACAAGTCCGGGTTCACTTCGAGATAGAAGCCCGTGGCGGAAGCGGACCACGAGAGCACCAGGTTCGCGCCGACGCGGGTGATGAGTAACGCGGGCGGCCCCGAAGTCACCGCTTCCACCGCCGCCGCCCAAAAACCGCCGGTCACCGCAAACACGGCCTCGCTTAATTCTCCCGCATCGGGCTGGCCGACGGTACCGCTCAAGGAGTAAACGTCGTCACTGCTCGTCCCGCCGCCGGAATCCAGCGAGAACCAGTCTATCGCAAAGTCGTCGGATTGCGCGCGCAGGGACACGCACAGTCCGCAGAGCAAAAATAGGATTGCGATCCGTTTAGTCACAACACAACTCAACGCTTGGCCGCCAACGCGCCGACGAGTTTTTCCAGCTCGCCCAGCCGTTTCTCGAGCGCAGTGATCCGCGCTTCTTTTTCCTTCACCACCTGGTTCAGCCCCTGGATCGCGGCCAGCGCAACGCCGTCGGCGTCCACCGTGGCGATGCGTTTGTCATCCTCGCCGACCTTGAAGGCCGCATGAAAATCCTGCGCCATTGGGCCGATGTGCCGGACGCCGCCCTCGTCTTTGAAATTCCAGGTTTGAATCGGCAACTTCTCCACGCGCGCGAGCACTTCGCGCACGTCGGGCGCGTCAAAATTCTCCTTTAGATTGAGGTCACTGATGGTGACAAAAGTTTTGGCGGAGAGGTTGCCGAGATAATCCACCCACATCACGTTCGTCGCTCCGTTGTAGAATTCCATCCGCGGTGTGGCGCCGGACGCAACGGCGATGTTCCACTGCGGCCAGCCGCTGGAACCCATGCGCAACCGGCACCTGTCCGCCGGGTTGTCCTGAAGCAACACGAGTTGCGGAGCCACCGGCCCGCCACTGCTCTGCGCAAACAGGGCGAAGCCATTCGAACTGTAAGCATACATCCCGTACCGGCCGCCGCTGCCGACCACGCCAAAACCATCGAAGGCCTCGCCGAAAACGCCGTACGCCTCCAGGCCGATGTTGGCCAGGCCGTGCATTCCGTTGCCATTCGTGGCGGTGGACTGCACCAGCAGGCCATCGTAATTTGTGTCCACCTAGGACTGCCCGTGATGGTTGTGGTCGCTCCGGGCTGACGTCGTCGCCACGCCGTTGATACCGAAATCCACGCTGAACTGATTCGTGACCAGGGAAAGTCCCGTGCCGGCAGTGTAGGAGTTGGAACTGCTGGGCGGAGCGCCGGCGATGTTCGTCCAGTTCAACCACGACTGGCCGACGTGATTGTGGTCGCTGCGCGCGGCAGCCGTCGCCACGCCGTTGGTTCCGAAGCTGACATTGAATTGCGTGCCGACCAACG
Source organism: Pedosphaera sp. (assembly GCA_009695195.1). GTDB lineage: Bacteria > Verrucomicrobiota > Verrucomicrobiia > Limisphaerales > JADLHS01 > CAIKLQ01. Next base: position 526 of record SIBJ01000079.1, on the reverse strand, counting down.
AAAGTCCAGTGCCTGCACTGTAAAGTGTGTCGTTGTCCACACCGTCGGCGAAGCCCGCCGGGAGCCCGAGGAGATCGCCCCAGTTCACGATGTGCGTGTGATCGCTACGTGCGGAGGTCGTCGCCGCGCCGTTGCCGCCGAAGTTGACGCTGAATTGATTTGCCGCGAGCGAGAGTCCGGTGCCCGCCGTGTACGAATTGGAAACGCTCGCCGGGATGCCGGCGAGATTGGTCCAGTTCAACCACGGCGCGCCGACGTGATTGTGGTCGCTGCGCGCGGCGGAAGTCGCCGCGCCATTGCCACCGAAGGTCACATTGAATTGCGTGCCGACCAACGAAAGTCCGGTGCCGGCGCTGTAAAGCGTGTCGTTGTCCACGCCGTCGGCGAAGCCCGGCGGGAGGCCGAGGAGATCGCCCCAGTTGACGATGTGCGTGTGATCGCTGCGCGCGGAGGTCGTCGCCGCGCCAGTGCCACCAAAGTTGACGCTGAATTGATTTGCCGCGAGCGAAAGCCCGGTGCCCGCGGT